>CAZGEE010000286.1:0-3545 GCA_964525035.1 uncultured Anaerolineales bacterium | reverse complement strand
ACGACCGGTCAGCCACGAAAATTCCGTGCACTGCCAAAGACGCATGATTCCCTTTCGCCGGCCGGCCGTCGGGCCGGCAGCCTACGGATCCGGAGGCGCGCGTCCTGGACGTCATTCGACCAGGTCGATCTGTCCGAATCCGCTGACGGAGAGGCGCATTTCCTCCAGCTTCCGGGTCGTGTAAAACGCGAACTCGATCCGGCGCTCGCCCTCGATCGTCAGCACCTCGTCCTTCTTCGGCCGGTGGAACACCTCTTCGTCGCCGAACCGCAAGGCAAACATCGGTGTTTCACGTCCCTCGTGGGCGCCCCGTGTCGCACGAAGCTCCACGTCCTCCAGGGGGAACCGGTAGTACCCCTTGTCCCCTTCCTCCTTGGGTCGGAGCGCGATGCCGATGGTTAGCACCTTCAGTCCGCTGGCCTCGTGGGAGGACACTTCGCGGACTCGCCCTCCGCCGAGGTCCACCTTGATGGACTCGGGGAAACCACATCCTTCCAGTTCCAGGAAATGGGTCCTCGACCTGATGTCGCTCATGTTGCGAAGGAGGAACCATTCGGGCGGACCGGCCGCCGGTTCGCCCACCCGCTTGAACCGGAATCGGGTCAGCGGCTTACCGCGCGGGACCTCGAACACGAGTAGCGTGTCGCGCACCTCGGCCCCTTCCTCCTGGAAGTACATCTGCCATTGCGGGCTGAGCTGATACCCTCGCCTTCCGGTCTCGTCCATCACCGGCTTCGCCCCGCTCGCCAGGATGTCGGCGTCGCGGGTTTTTCGCCTGGGCTCCAGCTCTTCGTCATCCTTCCTGACTTCCTCGAAGAGCTCTCCCGAGTACTGTTCGTCGGACTCGATGTCGGTGAGCACGAGGTTCTTCTCGCTCACCACGAGCGTGCCCTCGTCGGTCTTCTCGATGTCCACCTGCACGACCAGCAACTCGTTCTCGCCCGCGGCCTCGCGGCCGACCTCGGGCAGGTCCCGTTCCCTCCGCGCGTCCTGCTCGACTGTTATCTCCAGGGATTCAAGCTTCTGGGTGAAGTCGCGGAACAGCCCGTCCTGGTCCTCGCGTTTGCCTCCGCTTCGCCCACGCGGCCTGTAGCCGCACATCAGGCCGTAGTGCCAGCGGCGGGTCATCGAGGGAACCAGGAACACGAGCGTCGCCCGGGCTTTCCGCTCCGGGGTTTCAAAGATCCAGTCGGCCGACCGAGCGACGAACACTCGATCCGCGTCGTCGGGAAGCCCGGAAATCTCTTCCGACCTCTCGATGGTCACTGACCCGGCATCCAGTATGGAAGGTTCGTCGCCCTCGGCCTCGGCCGCCAGCGGGACAAGTTCCGAACCCGGGGCCTCCTCGTCCGAGGCCGCCTTTCTAGCCGCGCCGACGAGTTTGGGCACGACGATCCGGCCCTCCTTCTCGCGGAAGTTGCTGTCGAGGTGCCAGTCGCGGAGTTGGATCATGTGGAAGCCTTCCTTCGCGTCGGGCCGGAACGTGACGTCCACGAAGAGGAACCCCGCGCCGTCGGGCACGTCCTCTTCTTCCAGGGCGACGCCGGCGGAGTCCATCCACTCGAAGTCGCTCGGCTTCATACGCACCGTGGGTCGCCCGCTCCTGTCGAGCCACACGAGCTCCGGCACCACCCATGCTCGCTCGACCCGCATCTCGGTACCGAACTCGGCCCGGCGGGCCTGATAGGTGCCACGCCGGCCCGGCATGGTCGGAACGGCCTTGCGTGCGTAGACGCCAAGCCCGTCCTCATTCACCATCGCATATTCGAATCGGCGCCGGAAATAGTGATACAGGATGTCGTCGACGCCCCGCCCGCGGAACGGGAAAGGGGGCTTGCCGGCCGGCTTGAGCGCCCGCGAGGTATACGAGGCGGCGAGGCCCGCCTCGCGCCCCGACAAGGCCTTGGCGAACAGCCCGTCATACAAGCCGAGCACAAAATCGTCCGCCCGCGTGGCCAAGTGGTCGGCGCGTTCACCTGTCTTGGGATCGAAGGGTTTGTAGCCCATCACGCTGGTCGCCGGGAGGGGAAGCATCTGGGCAAACACGGCAAGCAGCCCCGCGCCGAGGTACCCGGCCATCGCGCCGAGGACGCCGCCGCCGACGGTATCCGCCACGGCGGGCAGCGTCATTCGGTTCCGAAGTACCTGGTCCGCGCCTATTCTCAGGGCGCCGAACGAGACCCCGAACAGGAGCAAAAGCACCAGGCCGTCGCCCCAGTAATAGCTTCCGGCGGAGGGGTCATCGGTCGCGAAGACGGCACTGGAGAGGGGCAGGTAGAGCCCGAACGCGACCGCCCCGGCCACGAGGGCCACCCAGAGGGTCAGCAGGGCGGACCACAGCCCGGAGCGGTAATGAGAGTAGGCCGCCAAACCAATCACGGGGATGAAACAAAGCTCAAGGTACACGAGTTGGGCCTCCCTCAGCTACCTGCCTTCAAAGTCCGCAACAGTTCCGAGACGCTGGTGTCGCCGCGAACGACCTTACGGAGCCCCTCTTCCTGAAGGAACTCCTGGCCCTGCTTACGAAGCATCGTTCGGACCTCGCTCACGGGCCGGCCCGAGGCCAGCGCCTGCCGCGCCGCGTCGTTGATGGCAAGCACCTCATACAGGGCAGTCCGGCCGACGTATCCCTCGTTGCGGCACATGGGACAGACGGCGGGCTCGCCTTTCTTGTTCACCGGGCGCGACTTCGGCTCGCGGTACAGCACGTCGACCTGCGAGGCCTGGAGATTCGCCTTCCGAAGAAATTCAGGGTTCGGGCGGTAGGCCTCACGACACCCGGAACAGAGTCTTCGCATCAGCCGCTGGTTCGTGACCGCCAGCAGTGTCGTGGCCACGCTCCTGGCGTCCCCGACCAGCGTCATAAAATTCTCGATCGCCTCGTTGGCATCCTTCGCCACCAGGCCGCCGAGCATCGTCTTGCCCGCGGCGGCTCCGACCAGCATCATCTGCGCCGTTTCCGCGTCGGCGATGGTTTCCACCATGACCACGTCGGGGTCGCCCTTCAACACGGCCTGGACGGTCCCGGCCAGCGTCTGCCCGGCGGCCTTGTCCACCTGCACTTGCTGGACGTCGGGGAACTCGATGGAAACCTGTTGCTCTACGGCAACCACGTTCTTCGCGAAGAGGTCGAGCTCGCGCAGCGCGGCGTACATGCTGACCGTGCGGCCGTGGTGCTTCGGCGCGCTCATGAGGATCACGCCGCCCTGGTGGCCCAGGGCCTGCCGGAGCCGCTGGACCTGTTCGTCGGTCATTCCCGAATCGCCGAGTCGCATCTGCAACAGGTCGCGGCTGTGGAGCTTGGCGGCAAGGTGTTCGCCCTTGACGCTCCCGGCCGTTTGGACCGTCACGTTGGTGGCCTGCTCGTTCAGCAGCGCGACGAACTGCCCGGACTGCGGCTTCCGGTGCTCGCCCGCATCGAGCCGGGCCAGTTCCTTGAAGAAGTTGAGCACCTTCTCGCCGGCGGGCCGGTCGAGTTTCCCCCCGTCGCGCAAGGCGCCGTCGATCCGAAGGCGAACGAGCACACGCTGGCCATGCGGCACGAG
>CAZGEE010000285.1:0-3550 GCA_964525035.1 uncultured Anaerolineales bacterium | reverse complement strand
CCGAACGATTGTGCGGACGCGGCTCCCCCGGCACGTGGTGGATTACCTTGCCCAGGAGTTTCCGAACCTGGAGATGACCTTGTATCCGGTCGATAACTCCGGTGAGGGGGAGGCAAAGACCAGGAGGTCCGCTTCGTGAATCTCTTCCGTCATAGACGGGCGTTGACGTGTGGGATGATCCTGCTGCTTGCCGTGGCGGGCACGGCGGACGAGAAAAGTCGGGAGGAGGCGCCGGCAGCGAAGTCGGAGACCTCCGCGTCGGGGACCTCCGCGGAGAGCCGATCCCCCTTCGATCAACGCGCCCTCGTCGAGAACCAGCACGAGCGGCTCGAAGAAATCCGTCACGGTCTCGACCTGTTCCTTCGTTCTGCCGAGTCGGAGCACTTTCTGCTGTTTACCGACCTCAGTTCCGAGGTCCGCCGCGCCATTCTCCGGTGGCTGGAAGATCTGCGCACGAAACTGATCCAGCGCCTCGGCCTGGAGGAGGAGCGGCGGCTTTGGGACGGCAAGTGCCTGGCGATCGTTTTCGCCGAGCAGAAGTCGCTGAAACGGTTTGCCGAGGCCTTCGACGATCATCACGTGGAGCGACCGCGGGGGTATTTCGTGCTGGAACGGCGCCGCGCGGACGGTCCTCGGCTGGTGCACATCGCCACGTTTCAGCCCGTCCGTGGCGGCAACCAGGCGCTCCGCGAAATTCTCGTGCACGAGACCACCCACGCCATCGTGGAGCTGTACAGGCACCCGACCCCCCTGCCGCTCTGGCTTCACGAGGGCTTAGCCGAGTGCATGACCGTGGTCATGGACCCGACGCTGCGGCCGCGGAAGCAGGCAAGGGCATACGAAGCGGCTACGAAAAATCCGCACGCGTCCATCCAGGACGTTTTCGAGGCGAAGTTTCCACCGAGCGATCTGGCGGCCTACAGCATCAGCATGGGGCTCGTCGAGTGTCTGTACGCGATGGATGACGGCGCGATGTTGGAGTTCATCAGCCTCCTGAAGGACGGCGTGGAGCCCGAGGCGGCGCTCGGTCGAGCCTACCCCGGCCTGGATTACCCGGAACTCGAACGGCGCTGGCGGCGGTTCTGCGCCCGGGCCTATAAACCTTCCGCCGCGGAAACCAAGGCGCATCGGTGATCGCGGGAAGGGGATGAGCCGCCTTCCCAAATCCGCCTTCCTCTTCTGCCGCTCGAACGGGCCGCACGCCGACCGAACGTCGCCGGCGTCTTGAATTCCGGAACCCCATTCTCGGCCGGGAAGGCCCTGCAGGCTCACTGTACGAGGTTGGTTTCCACCACGGTCATGCCGAACAGTGCGAGGAACTGGGAGATGTCCTGGACCCGGTCCAGGCGCTTGCAGTTGGCCATGCGCAGATAGATATTCTGGCCGTCCACCGCCCAGGCGATCTTGGGCCCCTGGTGGCGATGGTACTCATCGAACTCCGCGGCCAGGAAGAAGCCCTCGCAACGTTCTCCGCACTCCTTGCAGAGCGTTTCCGAGAGCTGTTCGAACACGGCCCGAGGTCCCGAGAGGGACTCTTTCGCCGCAGGAACTTGTGCGATGCGAAATGTGGTTTCCACGGACCGCCCCGCTTTTTCGACACAATGGCTCACGGAACGCACCGACGGCGAGCCCGGCGGGCTCGCGGGAGTTCCTTGGGGCTTTATAGTCGATTTGGGGACCGGCGGCTACCCCTCGGTGGTGATTTCTTCACGAGGGCCGACGGCGAGAACCGGGCGCGCAGGGCCACAAGGGGCGGTGGAGTGAAAGGCCCCACGGGGCCGAACGCGCATCCCCCTGATTGTGCGTCTCACCCGGGGTGACGCGGTCCGGCCTCGCGGGTAGCCCCTTCTCTTTACTTCTTGCCCTTGACCATGCTGGCCACGTTCGGCACGCAACTCTTGATCTTCGAGTTCATCCGTTTCAGGATGTCGGTGTTCAGGCTGTAGATCACCTGCTTGCCGTTGCGCCGGTTCGTGATCAGCCGCCCCATGCGGAGCAGGCCCAGGTGGTGGCTGACCGTCGGCTGGGCGAGCCCGAGGATCTTGCACAGGCTGCCGACGTTCTGCTCTTCCCTGGCGAGGTGAAACACGATGCGCAGCCGCGTTTCGTCGCTCAGCAGGCGAAACGCCTGAGCCAGGTCGCTGACGACCTCGTCAGAAAACGATGCCTTCTTCGCCATTTCTCTCTCCTTGCAAACAAAGGGACCCATTTCCTCGACTACCCGCTACTCATGTAGATTGAACGTGTGCCCCACGTTACGAAGGCGACCGAACTGCGCCGCCGGCTCACACGGACGAAACCTTGCCGCAGATCAGATACAATCAACAAGTGCGGAAATAGGCCGCACCCCAGCGCACTACTCCGAACACCATCCCCTGCACTCTAGGCAGTCTAAAGAATAAACACCTCTCGTCAAGAGGTTGCTCGCTTAATTTTCGAATTTTTTTCAAGACGGCTACGGTCATTAGACGTCCTTGGGCAAAGGAGATGTCTCAAATCGTTCCCTTTGCCGTCTTGTCCTCCGGTTCGCCGTTCTGCGCCCGCGCTCACATTGCATAAAACCGGCTTCCAGGGTCCGGGGGGCGGCACAGAGTACCCCGCGTGGTCTCCCCTCGTTGCTCGTGCCTGCGGCAAATCGGGGGGACGGGCTTCCAGGTTTGGGGTAGCCGGCCGGCACCGGGATCGGGCCCTATTGGCTCTGTTTCTTGCGGACGACCACCCAGACGATAATCAGAGCAATAAGCGCAATTCCCAGGACCACGTACCAGAGTGCAGATGCTAGCGTAAGCATGAAGCGCCTCCTCACCGATCTGGATTGCAGAGTTGTTCCGGCCCGGTCCCGTGTCACCGGGTTATGCTACTATTGCTCCGCTGCACAGCCCTGTCAACCATTTTTTTCGCGAACCGAGGATGCCGCGCCGGCGTCTCCACATGGGCATTGAAAGCTTCGAACGCCCGGGCTATAATGCATCGGCAGTCGGGTGGGGACGTAGCTCAATCGGGAGAGCGCAGCGTTCGCAATGCTGAGGTTGCCGGTTCGATTCCGGTCGTCTCCACCATTTCTTTTGCTCCCTGTCGGGTCGAGGACGGGGCCCTGGGCATGTCGCGGCTTCTCATGATCAACTGTGCTGCGCTGGCGCCGCGATACGTCCGGGCCGAGTGGATGCCCAACCTGGACCGCTTCGCGGAACGCGGACAGCGGCGGGAGCTCCGCCCCGTTTTCCCCGCCCTGACGTGCCCGGTCCAGGCGACTTTGGTGACCGGTCGTCCTCCCTCCGAGCATGGCATCGTGGGCAACGGCCTGTACGCCGCGGAGTGGGCCGAGGTTCGCTTTTGGGAGCAGTCCGCCTACCTGGTCGAGGCCCCACCGATCTGGCGCGAGGGCCCGAAGCCGCCGGCACGGGTCGCGATGCTCTTCTGGCAGAACTCCCTGTACGCCGGCGCCGACTGCGTGCTCACGCCGAAGCCGCTGCACACGGACTCGGGGCTCGTGAGCGACTGCTACAGTCGGCCCCCGGATCTGTACCCGACGCTTCGGGAGACTCACGGG
>CAZGEE010000284.1:0-3568 GCA_964525035.1 uncultured Anaerolineales bacterium | reverse complement strand
GCCTCGAGGCACCGCCCGAGTGGCAGAGCGTGCCCGGGCAGTTCGTGAACGTCCTATGCCGCCACGGCGCCCCCCCCTCACCACTCAGAACACTGAAGTATCCCGACGAGGGCCCTCGGCCGGAGCTTCGGGACCCGGAGGCGCGTCAGCCCGCTCCCCTGGTCCGCCGACCGGTGAGCATCGCCGCGGTTCGGCCCGGCAAGGACGGGGCGCGGGAGATCGTGCTGCTGGTCCGCGTGATCGGTCCGGGCTCGCAGTGGATCGCGGGCCGGCGCCCGGGCGAGCACCTGAACGTGACAGGCCCCCTGGGCAACGGCTTCGATCTTGCCGCGCCCGAGCGTCGCGCGTGGCTGGTGGGCGGGGGATGCGGGCTCGCGCCCCTGGTGGGGCTGGCCGACGCACTGGCCGAGGCGGGTAAGGACGTCACCGTCTTCCACGGCTGCGAACGGGCTGCGACCGTGCCGCTCAGCGTCCCGGCCGACGGTCCCGAACTCCGCGACGGGCTTCCCGTGATCGCGGGGACGGCCGAGATGCCCTCGACCCGCATCGTGCCGGCGACCGAGGACGGCTCGCTGGGCCTGCACGGCACCGCAGTCGGCGCGGTCATGGCGGCCCTGCAGCGCCTCGGCTGGGAGGACGTTGCCCTATACTCCTGCGGGCCCGACGGGATGATGGCCGCCCTGGCCCGCGTGGCCGAGGATCACCGCGTGGGCCGCTGCCAGGTAAGCCTCGAGAGCTACATGGGCTGCGGCATCGGGGTCTGCCTGAGCTGTGCCGTCCGCGTCCGCGCAGAGAACGAGAAGGGGTGGACCTATAAGCTCGCCTGCCGGGACGGTCCGGTCATGGAGGCGTCCGAGATCATCTTCGACAACACGTGGGAGGAATGCGCGCAGTGACCGTTTCACTCGAAGTCGACCTCGCCGGACTGCACCTTCGCAACCCGGTCATGACCGCTAGCGGGACCGCTGGATATGGGAGCGAGCTGGCCGAGTTCTTCCCGCTGTCCGAGCTGGGCGCGTTCATCACCAAGGCAATCACCCGCGAGCCGCGCGAAGGCAATCCCCCGCCGCGCCTGGCCGAGACCCGCGCCGGGATGATCAACGCCATCGGCCTGGCCAACGTGGGACTGGAAGCCTTCGTCGCCGAGAAGCTGCCCTGGCTGCGCGAGCAGGATGTCCCTGTCGTGGTGAACGTGGCCGGTAGTACCATCGAGGAATACGTGGAGGTGGCCCGCCGCCTGGACGAGGCCGACGGCGTCGACGGCATCGAACTGAACATCAGTTGCCCGAACGTCCGGCACGGCGGCATGGAGTTCGGCCGGGACGAGTCTGCCACGCGCGAGGTCGTCAGCGCGGTCCGCGCGGCGACCCCTCGAACGGTCCTCCTCGTCAAGCTCTCGCCCAACGTCACCGACGTCGTAGCCGTGGCCCGGGCGGCGATCGACTCGGGCGCCGATGCCCTGACGCTCATCAACACGCTCTCGGCTATCGCCGTGGATGCGCGCAAGCGCCGACCCGTCCTGACGAACGTCTTCGGCGGGCTCAGTGGACCGGCCATCAAGCCCGTGGCGCTCCGCATGGTCTACGAGGTGTATCACGCGGTGGCGCGCGACGCCGGGGTGCCCATCGTCGGCGTCGGCGGCATCCAGCAGGCCGAGGACGCCGCGGAGTTTCTCCTTGCCGGCGCCTCCGCCGTCCAGGTGGGGACCGCCGGCTTCGTCGACCCGGCGGCGGCCGTCTCGATCGTCCAAGGGCTGGAGCAGTATCTCGCCGACCAGGGCCTTTCCAGCGTGCGCGAACTGACCGGGGCGTTAAGCGACTGACTTTCGAGCGGTCCCAAGCCACCCCGGGGACCCTCCACTTCCAGCTCCGCCCGCCACGGTGGACCTTCCCTTGGGAGATTACCCCGTCAGACACTCGTCCGTGATGCATTTCCCTTGACCCAGGTTGGTAGCACCTTTATGGTTTTCGTGCCACTAAAGCGGGAAAGGGATTTGCCCTGGGAGGCTCCGCGTGGGCGAACTGGTACGATTCGGTGTTTCGATGGAGGAAGGGTTGGTCCGGCAGTTCGACGCGCTGACCGAGCGTCGGGGCTATCGGAACCGCAGCGAGGCGCTTCGCGACATGGTTCGGCGGGAGCTGGTCCGCCGGCGCTGGGAGGACCCCGAGGCCCGGATCGTCGGTACGCTCACCCTGGTCTACGATCACCACGTCCGCGAACTGGACGAGCAGTTGGTCGAGAAACAGCACCAGCACCACGAGCAGGTCGTGTGCGTCAGCCACGTTCACCTGACCCGGCACCACTGCCTGGAGGTGCTGGTGGCCCGCGGCCGAGCCCGCGAGGTGCAGCGGTTGGCCGACGAGCTTATCGCCGTCCGGGGCGTCCTGCACGGCGAGCTGGTCGCGACGACCACGGGCGAGTTCGCCGAGGGGGATTCGGCTCACGCCCATGGCGACCACGAACACTGAGCGGTTTCCCCGGAGCAGGCTATGAAAGCAAGCCAAACGGCATAGACAGAGGAGATGAATGAGCCCTGTGCCGAGAACGCCTTCGGCACCAAGTTACACTTGCAGGTAACGTTCCAAGGAATTCGGGCCGCGGCAGAAGCGATGGCACGGCCTCTGAAAGGAACCGACGATGCGACGAAGTGCTTTCCCGGTAGCGTTCCTGGTTCTCGCCCTGGCGGCCGGCGCGGCGGTGGCTCACTTCCAGGTACTGAAGCCGTCGACGGACATCGTGGAGCAGGGAGACGACCCCGAGGTCGGCCTGAAGGTGCTGTTCACCCACCCGATGGCCGGCGGCCCGGTCATGGAGATGGGCAAGCCGGAACAGTTCGGCGTGCTCTTCGAGGGGAAGAAACACGACCTGGCGGACCGTCTCGTCCGGCGGGAGCGGGACGGCAAGACCGCCTACGCCGCGACCTACGAAGTGACCATGCCGGGGGACTACGTGTTCTACCTGGAGCCGGCCCCGTACTGGGAACCGGCCGAGCGGAAGATGATCGTCCACTACACCAAGACCGTCGTGAGCGCCTACGGGGCCGAGGAAGGCTGGGACGCGATGGTCGGGTTTCCGGTGGAGATCGAGCCCCTCGTGCGGCCTTACGGCCTCTGGACGGGGAACTGTTTCCGCGGGGTGGTTCGCAAGCACGGCGAGCCGGTTCCCTTCGCCGAGATCGAGGTGGAGTACTGGAATCCACAGGGGAACGTTATCCCGCCCGCGGGCCCGTTCGTTACGCAGGTGATCAAGGCCGACGCGAACGGCACCTTCACGTACACGATGCCCCGGGCCGGCTGGTGGAGCTTCGCGGCGCTCGTCGATGGAGACGAGAAGATGGCCAACCCCGAGGGCGAGAAGGTCGACGTGGAACTGGGCGCGCTGATGTGGGTCCACACGGTGGACATGCCGTAGACCCGAGGGTGCGGAGCGGATGCACATTGCCGAAGGAATCCTTTCGGTACCGGTCCTCGCGGGCGGAGCGGTTCTCAGCGCCGGCGGGGTGGCCCTCGGGCTGCGCAGGATGGACCCCGAGCGCCTGCCCCGGGTTGCCCTTCTGACCTCCGCGTTC
>CAZGEE010000283.1:0-3575 GCA_964525035.1 uncultured Anaerolineales bacterium | reverse complement strand
ACGTCCGTGGCCGACGGGGAGCCGGGGGCCTCGGAGACGGCGGACCGGTATTTCCTGATCTCGGTCGCGGACAACGGCGAGGGCATTCCCGACGCGGAGGTCCGGAACATCTTCCGGGCGTTCCACTCCACGAAGGGGCAGAAGGGAACCGGCCTCGGCCTGGCGGTTTCGCAGAAGATCGTGGCCGAGCACGGCGGGACCATCGACGTGGAGACCCAGCCCGAGGCGGGATCCACGTTTACCATGCGTCTGCCGATCCTCGAGCCCGCCTCCAGCGAGGACACCGCGACCCCCACGACCTCGAAGGCCGGTTGACCCAGCGGGCCCGGCGCGACGGCCCAAGAGCGGCGTTCCGGGGCGGGGCTATTTTTGTCCGGCGGGTCGTTGACGGACGCGGCCGCGCGTGGTAAAGTCCGATCTCTTATCGTTGCGGCCTCCGAGGTTGGCCGGCTTGGGTTCCCGTCACGAGGTATCGCGACGACTTGTTGGCGCGCCGCCGGACCACTCGCGGTCGGCGTTGCGGCAGGCTTGTCCGGGCAGGCCGGCCGTCCCCGACTTCACGGGCCAGGGGGAACATCGCATGGCAGAACCGGATCTCGGAACCTGGGACACGGTGCTGGAACTGGTCCGCGAAACGGACATGGAACCGCAACTCCAGCAGGTCTTGCCCTCGCTTCAGCCGGAGTTTACCTCGTCCGGCGGCCTGAACGTGCGCAGCCCCGCGCACCTGCCGGGCCCGGCGAGTTCGGCCCTCTGCGGGGTGCTCGCGGACGCGGCCAGCCGAGCGTGCGGCCACCCGGTAGAGGTCCGCCTTCTGCCCGTGCCCTCGGGCCAGCTCGACCTGCCCTTCTCCCGCCGCGCCGAGACCGAACCCGACGAGCAACTTCGGCTGAACCCGAGCTACACGTTCGAGAACTTCGTGGTCGCCCCGAGCAACCGGCTGGCCCACGCGGCCTCGGTGGCGGTGTGCGAGGCGCCCGGCATGGCCTACAATCCACTGTTCCTGCACGGGACGGTCGGCCTGGGCAAAAGTCACCTTCTCCAGGCCACCTGTCACCAGCTCCTGAACCGTCACCCGCGGATGCGTTTCCTCTACCTGTCGTGCGAGACGTTCGTCAACCAGCTCATCGCCTCCGTGGAACGCGGCGAAATCGAACGGTTCCGCTACCGGTACCGCCACCTGGACGCCCTGATCGTAGACGACATCCACTTCCTCGCCGACAAGGAGCGAACGCAGGAGGAGTTTTTCCACACCTTCAACACGCTCTACCAGTCGCAACGGCAGGTGATCCTCTCGAGCGACTTGCCCCCGCACGAGATTCCGCACCTCGAGGAACGACTGATCTCCCGCTTCAAGTGGGGCCTTGTCGCGCGACTCGACCGGCCCACGTTCGAGACCCGCGTCGCCATCGTCGCCAAGAAAGCCCGCCTGCGCGGCGTCGAACTCCCGGACGAGGTGACTCGCTACATCGCCAAGTGCGTCACCAGCAACATCCGCGAGCTCGAAGGGGCGGTGACCCGCATCGCCGGCGAGGCCCAGCTTACGGAGGTAACGATCACGCTGGAACTGGCCGAGAGAGTGCTGGCGGAGGTTCTGCCGCGGCCCCGTCGCGCGATCACGGTCCCCGAGGTGATCAACGCGGTCACCCGGCATTTCGGCGTTCGCGTGTCCGACCTGCAGGGGAAACGCCGTCACAAGTCGATCGCGCTGCCGCGCCAGGTGAGCATGTACCTTGCCCGGCGCGTGACGGGCCTGAGCCTCGGCGAGATCGGAGGCTATTTCGGCGGACGGGATCACTCCACGGTGCTCCACGCGAACCGGAAAATCGAGGAAAAATTGCCGCAGGACGGCGAACTCAGGGGAACCGTGGAAAGCCTGCTCCACGAATTGCAGGCTGAAAGCTCGGTGCGGGTCTGACCTGTGACTGCCTGTTCACGGCTCCGTTACTTCTGTGGATAAACTCCACCAACTCACAGTGCCCGAGAGAGCCCTGGAAGCCGTAAACATCGGACACTCCGTAGGCCACAAGGCAAGCCACAGGTTACCGACATATTCATGCGGTCGGCCACCGGCTCGAAAAGGCCCTGAGGAAGGGGGCTTCGATGCGTGTGAAACCGGACTTTCCACTTTTCAACAGGGCATACGGGGAGTAAGATGAGTCTTAAGAATGAACCCCCTACTCCTAATACCGACCGGAGGTTCACATGAAAGCGGTTTGCGATCGTGCCGGCCTTAACGCCGCGTTCCAGATGGTTCAGTCGGTTGTCAACCCCCGGAGTCCGAAACCGGCGCTCCAGTGTGTCAGGATCAGCGCTACCAAGAAGCAGATGCAGCTTCTGGCCACGGACCTGGAAGTGGGGGTACGCTGTACCCTCGCCGAGGGAATGCAGATCAACGAACCGGGCGACATCCTGGTTCCGGCGGATCGAATGGGGGCCATTCTCAAGGAACTCGACGCTGAAAACGTGACGCTCGCTTCCGAGGAGCGGAACACCACGGTCACCACGGAGGATTCCTCATTCACGCTCATGGGAGAGGATCCGTCGGATTACCCGGAGGTTCCGGATTTCAAGAAGAACGGTTCGGCACAGGTGGCGGCCGAGAAGCTCCAGACGATGATCCGCCAGACGGTGTTCGCCACGGCGCGCGAGGCCGCGCGTTATGCCCTCAACGGTGTTCTTTGGGAGCTTCGCGGCAAGAACATCCGCCTGATCGCGACCGACGGGCACCGCCTCGCCGTCGGCAAGGGTGAGTGCAAGGGAGATGGAGGCGCCGGACAGGTCTCGGCGATCGTCCCTACGAAAGCCATGCACCTGATCGAGCGGTCGATCGACGACACGGACACCGTGGAACTCCAGCTTGGCGAGAAGGAACTGCTCGTGCGGGCCGGGCCCGTGGTCGTTTATTCGCGCTTGATCGAGGGGCACTTCCCGAAGTACGAGGACGTCATTCCAAAGGACTGCGACAAGCGCGCCCAGCTCTCTCGCGCGGGGTTCCTGAGCGCCGTGCGGCGGGCGGGCCTTCTGACCAACGAGGAGTCGCGGGGCGTGCGGATGACGTTCAGCAAAGACCAGCTGGTCCTCTCGAGCCAGGCGCCGGAGATGGGTCAGGCCCGTATCACGACCCCGGTCAAGTTTACCGGGGCCGAGGGCGAGTTCGAGATCGCGTTCAACCCGCTGTTCGTCAGCGACGTGCTGAAGGTGATCGAGTCGGACGAGATCACGCTCCAGATGAAGAGCACCAATAAGCCCGGGCTCATCCGCGAAGGACAGAGCTACGAGCACGTGATTATGCCCGTCAATATCCTGTAAGGCTCCGGGGGACGACCCGCCGGGGACGCGCGACGTGACCGAGCCCGCCGTGGAAGTGGAACCGGTCGGCGACATTATCGGGAGGTTTCTCGACAGCGCGGGGCTCTCGCGGCGGCTTGAGTACGCGCGGCTCCAAAGCGTCTGGAACGAGGCACTCGGCGAGCTCGCGGAGCATACGCGGCTCGACAGCGTGCGCGGCGGCGTGGCGGTCTTCGTGGTCGACAATGCGGTGCTGCTCGCGGAACTGAACAACTTCCGCAAGC
>CAZGEE010000282.1:0-3587 GCA_964525035.1 uncultured Anaerolineales bacterium | reverse complement strand
TTCCACGGGGGCCGGCCGCGAGGGGACGCGGGCGCCGTCGGCGTCGAGCTCGAGTCTCAGTTCAGCGCAGGACGTGCGGGACTCCAGGCCGCCGGGGCCGACGGTCCGCAGGCCGAACCAGTGGACGGCCGCGGCGGCCAGCCCGGCCTGCTGAGCCGAGCTCCTGCCCGGGCCGAAGCGGGCCACCGGCGCGGTGTAGTCGATGCTCCAGGCGTCGGGGCCGACGCCGTGGTACAGATTCGTCCCGGCCTCGCTCGCTTGGGCCGTCACGGACTCCAGGGTCGGGGTATCCAGCCCGCCGGGGTCGGTCGAGCGCGCGAGCGAAGCCCGCCACTGGAGGAATCGTCCGGGCGGAGGATCGTCGCCGGACTGCCAGGACCCGACGACGTCGCCGCCGGCGTCGGTCTCGTCGCCGGAGCGCACTTCCATCGCCAGCGCGCTGGTCCCGGGCACGGCCGCCTGCCACTGGAGGGCGAGCCACTCGGCGCCGGCGCGCTCGGAGTCCAGGACCGGGGAGGTGAACGAGCCCTCGGCCAGGTAGCGCTTCGGCTCGAAGCTTCCGGCGTAGCGGACGACGCGGCTGAATCGCACCTCGTCGATCCGCCCGTCGAAGGTCAGGGCGCCCTGGTCGTAGGCGGCCAGGTCCACGGAGGCCGACGTGTACTTGACTTGCTCGCCCGTGAGATCGGTCTCGGCGGCCACCTCCTGGCCGTTCCACCAGAGCCGCAGGGCGTCCCCCTGCCGCCAGGTCATCGCGACGTGGACCCACTGCCCGACGGCCGGATCCACCGCCGCTTCGCAACTGCGGTTGTAGCCCGACGCCACGTCTTCCCGGACGTGGGCTTTCACCTGCATCGTCCCGCCCGCGTTGTACAGAAGCAGGTACGCGTTCAGGTACTGGCTCAGGATGAAGGCGGCCACGCCCGGGTCCGGCAGGCTGTCCGGACAGATCCACCCTTCGAGGGTGAACTCCGATTCGCCCCGCAGCCCGGGGCCTTCCGCGTGGGCGTACTGCCCTGCCGCGTGTTCGAACGCGCCGCCGTACTCGCCCAGCGAGGCGCCGTTCTGCGGCGCGAGCGTGTGCCCGTTGCCGGAGGCGTCGGTCCAGACCTCGTCGTGCAGGTGCCAGAGCGCCAGGGTGTCGGCGTCGGCCGCGTGCTCCACCAGGTCGAGTTCCACGCCCGAGGCGGTGCACCGCGTCCCGTCGGCCGTGCCGCCGCCCAAGTAGGTGTCGAAATTCTCCGCGTCCATGTCAAAGGTCAGCAATGCGTTCTCCCTCGTCGGGTGCGGCCGGCGCGCTTCGAGAGGCTCCGGCCGCCGAACGCCGGTCGTTAGGCCACCGGGGTCAGGTCCACCTTGTAGACCGCGCCGCCGACGTGCGCCCGCAACTCCTCAAGGTCCGATCGCAACCACATCCGGCCCTCCTCCGGGTCGGACGGGTCGTCGGTCCGCACGGGCAGCGTGAACATGGCGTCGTCGAGCTGGTCCATGTTCGCGTTGACCACCTGGTCCCACGTGTCGACGTAGTCGTTGTTGGCCGGTTTCTCCAGGTTCAGCTTCGGCGTAAAGGTCGATGCCACGGCGTCTCCTCCTCCCTCTCCGCACGACCGGCCCGGTTCAGGACTGTGCGAAGTCGGAACTCGGCGTCCACTCCAGGGTGACGGTGCGGGACGCCTCCTCGTAGTCCGCCACGGCCGGGTCCGTCGGCGGGTGCAGTAATCCCTCGACCGTCGCGCTCACCTGCGGCGGCTCGGCGATGCAGTTCCCGGAGGCGTCCGCGGCGACGATCTCGAAGGCCCACTCGCCGGGGGCGAGCTTGGCCGTCGTGTAGGTGAACCGCATGGCGCTGCGACCCCATCCGCCGCGACCGAAGCCTCCGCGGCCGAAGCCCCCGAAGTTCTGCCCGTCGAGGGTGGGCGGGATCGGCTCGGCGTGGATCGGCTCGGTGCGGTCGATCGCGCCGGCGGGCCCGCCGTAGATGGTGAAGTGGTCCAGGTCGTCGCCCAGGTACCGCCCGCCGGACCACGTCAGCCGCACACGCGAGCCGTCCGCTTCGCCGTAGCCCGAGAGCGAGCCGCCGAAGTCGGTGAGCCGATCCTCCGGGTCCACCGCGATCACCTCGACGGTGCTCCCGGCAGCCTCGGCGACCGGAACGACCAGCGCGCGGCCCTCGGGCCGGAGCGTCGCGCCGGCCGGCCGGCCGTCCACGTACGCCTGGTGGAACTTCCCCGTGGCCGTGGAGGTGAAGACCACCTCGGCGAACCCGGCGTCGCCGTGGCGGCGGCCCTGGTGGTCGACGGCCAGGACGGCGGGCAGGGCCCGCACGGCCGTGATCTCCGCGATCGAAAACCCCATCGGGCGATTCCTTTCGGTCGGTCCCGGCTCACTCGGCCGGGAACTCGGTGTAGACGATCTCGTAGGCCCGGTGCCGGCGAAGCCCGGCCTGGACCGGCCCGCGCCGGGTGAACTTCTCCAGCCGCACGCAGGGGTACTGGGTGCCGTCCCGCGCGACGAGGCTGTGGACCTCGCCGTCGATGCGGGCCTCGATGGCCGACTCGAGTTGGGCCAGGCTGATGGCCGAGGCGGCGGAGAGCCGACCGCGCTGCACGAGCTGCCTCGGCCGCGCGCCGAGGTCCACGAGCAACGCGCCGCGCAGGGCGTTGAAGAGGCGCTCTCCCGCGGCCCGCTCCGGGGTGCCCGGGAGGACTTCGTGCGGCCCGCCGGCGAACAGGGCCTCGCCGTCCAGCGTGGCGAACTCGGCGGGTTCCTCGACGGGGCGGCACAGGGCCACGGTCGTGGCCAGCACGAGCGGATCACCCGGCCGGGACTGCTCAACCTGGGACGTTCCACAGCGGACGCCGCCGATCCGGTCCGCCAGCCCGGCGGTCCGGACGGGCGGGCCGTCGGCGACCTGGTCCAGAAGGTCGGCATCCGTCCGGAGGGTTTCCAGCGCGGCCTGGTGGAGGTCGGCCAGTGCGTGGTGTGCCGCCGTGCCGGGGCGGCCCCGCGCGAGGCTGGCCAGGCGGAACACGGCGACCTCGTACCGCCAGTCGGCCGACTCGGGCCAGTGAGCCGTCTCGGACGCGACCGGCTCCAGCAGGTGGGCCGACTGCTGCGCCAAGGGGACCTCGGCCCGCCGGGCATCGCGGACGATCCGCACCGTTCGCACCCCGGGTTGGGCGAGCAGGGCTCGCCGGGCGGCCGCTATCAGGGACATCGCGCGTCCTGTCATCGGGTGTTCCTCCGTCGCGCGGCCGGCCGCCGAAGCGGCGCCGCGGGTTCTTCTGCCGGGGCCGAGCTCATCCGCGCCGCAGCCGAATGCTGCCCGGGGCGCGGGTCTCGTCGGCCAGGCCGTCGCCGTCGCGGTCGAGCCGGACACGGACCTTGGCCAGTTCCTTCTCGTAGAGGCGGCGGTACAGGGCCGCCTTGGCCGCCAGGGTCCGCCCCTCGCGGGCGGCGCCCGACTGGCCCTCGAAGATCATCACCAGCGCTGCGAAGACCGAGGCGCGGCGAAGCGTGCGCGGCTCGAGGACCCAGTCGGCCAGGTCGCTGCCGCAGTCCCCGACGATGATGTGGCGGAGTTCAAT
>CAZGEE010000281.1:0-3589 GCA_964525035.1 uncultured Anaerolineales bacterium | reverse complement strand
GCGAAGGCGCCGCGCGGCCACGACGGGGATGTGGCCCCGGGCGCGGACTTCCACGCTGCGCTCCAGTTCGTCCCCGGGGCCGGGCTCCAGGGACGGCGGTTGGGGGGACCGGTCCGGTGGCTCTGCTTGCGCAGTGGGCGCCGGCGGTTGTGCCTTTCCGGGTCCCCGTCTGCTTTCTTTGTCCGGGGAGGGTTCCGAGACCTCCAGGCGCTCGTATCGCGTGGCGGTATTCCCGGCGGCGTCCTTAACGCGCACCGCCAGGCGCCAGGGTCCCGCCTCGGGGAAGCGCAAGCGGATTCGTCCGGGTGCCCCTTTCTCGACGCTGCTTGGGGCCGTAACGGCCCCGCTCTTCTCGTGCAGGGCCACGGCCTTCAGCGTGGCCAGGGGCGAACGGTCCCGCGCTTGCCACATAATCTCCACCGGCTCGTCCTTGGTAGCCGGCGGCATGTCGAGATGCGTGACGACGGGCTCCGTCCGGTCGACGGTGACGACCACGTGCGGGGCAGTCCCGGCCTGCGGCCCCGGACCGCGCTCGGCGATCTTCTCAGCATGCAGCCGACACCAGAACCGACCCTCGTTGACCGCCTTGAACTGAAGAGCGGGGGTCGGCAAACGCCGCTTCTGGGCGCGGACCCACGTACGGCCCCGGTTGCCGCTGACGTAAAGGACCGCGGCTTCGGCCTCTTCGGGGACGGTGCCGACGCCAGCGCGGGCCAGGTCCTCGAAGGACACATTCACCCTTCGATCGCTGGTATAGAAATGCGGGGTCTGGATTTCGGCCCGCTGCGCATCCCCGCTGCCGTCACGGGCATCCGTCTCCGCCGGGCGGGCCGGATCCTCGGACGTCGGCTCGGGAGAGGGAAGTCCCACGGGGCCCGGCACAGCCTGCACCAGCGGCTTGAGCTCGGGAGTCCCTTCCGATCCTCGAAGCGGGGCAGGGCAGGCTAACGTCAGAAGGGTCAACAGCACGGCCGAGAGAATCGGCTTGGCAGATGCGAGCTTCATGGCGCCCTCCGGGCAATTGCCTGCGCGACTCGCTCCGGAGTCGCGGCCCTCGTTTCCGCGGTCGGCCCTCCCGCGGTAAAATACCGCCGCGGGAGCGCACCCTGGCCGCACTGGGTCAATATCGGAAAGCACCGTCCTATAACTTTAGTCCGCGGCGCAAAACGAGGGCAAAATCCGTCCGGAGGAATCGGCCGCTGCCGGCCGACGCGGAAAACGCACGTAAGGTAAGGGCCGAGATGCTCACCGGACCGACCAGGCGCCGAAAAAAGGCCCGGAAGAGGGTGGGCTCCCTCCTCGCTGACCGCCTATGGCCGAGCGTACTCGACCTGGACGTCGTCCACGTAGAACGGGCCGGCCTGTCGACCTGCCATCAGGTACACGGAGACGGCGCCCTGCGGTGTGTACTTGGCGGTGAGACGCCGCCCGGGCTTGCCGTCGCCGGTCAGTTTCACGTTCGACGGGTCGGAGAAGTCGAACACCCACCGGCTCCAGCCCGGCTTGCGCGGCACGCCGCAGGGGTGGGGCGAAAACCACTGGCCTTCACCGGTGTTGAGCCACGAGTATTCGCGGTCGCCCGCGAGGTACGGACGCCACACCTGGCGGATAGCGAACTTGTCGCCCAGCGCGGTCCGGACGCCCCACGCGGGCCCGTTGGCGCCGTCCTTGCCGAACTTGGCGCCCGCGTCATAGACCCACATGGAGATGCGCACCGGCAGGTCCTCGTACTTCCCGAAGACCAGTTCCGCGACCCCCTTGACCTCCAGGCTCCGGCGCCCTGCGTGGGCCTTCCGGGTCGTCGGTCCGGCGCGGTCGAGCTTCCATCGTCGGTCGAGGCGGGATTCGAAGCTCTCGGTGATGGTTTCGCCCGCGCTCAGCAGGGTCTGTGATCTCTGGCGCGGCTTGCCGTGGACGACAAACACCGGTTGGGTGCGGCTCTCGCCGGCGAGGGACCAGCGGACGGTGTACTGACCGAGCGTCTTCTCGCCGGTCTTCGGGTTCGTGCCGTCCCAGAACGGGGCGTTGAATTCACTCTTACCGCCCGAGCTGACCTCCATTTCCGCCAACGTGCCGAGCACGTCGCCGCCCGGTTCGTCGAGCAGCTCGATCTTCAGCGTTCCCTCGGTCCGCGTCTGGCAGGCGAGCTGGACGGGGGCGCTGGCGGCCACCTCGACCGCGTTCGGAACGACGATCGACATGGTGATGTTCCGGCCCGCCTGGAGCGGGACCTCCACCACTTCGGCGTCGGATTCGTCGGGGCAATAGAGCCGTTTCCAACCCAGGCGCTTCTCGATGACGTTTTTCAGGTAGGCCAGGCGGATACGGTTCGGCGGGGTGTCCTTCGCGCGGAGGCGGGCCTCGTAGGCGTCGCGGATTCTCTCATCGAACCGGGCCAGGGCCGTCCACAAGGTTCCGGCGTCGGAGGTGCCGTCCGCGTTACGCCACCCGCTTCGTCCGTCACCGGGCATCATCCAGTGGTTGGTGCGGATGATCCGCTCGAGGTCGGCCCGGTCGAACACGAGCCCCGAGTCGTACACCTCGACCCAGTCGGCCACCTCGCCGGCCTGGTACCCCGCGCGGTTCGGATGGACGGCCACCCAGCTCTTCGGCGCGCGGCCTTCCAGGTCGTAGGGACCGTGCGGCATCCAGAAATTCCACACCACGCGGTCCTGGTCGGGGTGCCATCGCCACATAGTCTTGGCCCGGCCGAACACGCTCTTGACACGCTCCTTGTACTCGGCCTTTCCCGTGATCCGCCACAGGCGCAGAAGGACGTGGCAGACGCTATAGTGCTTGTTCAGGTTGTTGCTGATCACGCGGGTGGGCGCGTCGACCCATCGGTTCCGCTTCGGGTCGACGAGCTTGCCGTAGGTGTGATAGCTCCCCCAGCCCGCCTGGTCTTCGTAGTAGCACCCGCGGTGGTTCCACTTGTCCCAGCAGATGCGCGTGGCCAGCTTCACGTACTTCGCGGCCGTTTGGCCGAAGTGTCGCTTCAGGCCCGGATTCTGCTTCAGCACGATCCAGGCGAAGCGGGTCAACGGCTCGCACAGGATGGCATCCCCGACGACGGCGTCGGTATGGAGCTCGGCGTTGTTTTGGCTGACGGGATCGCCGATCCAGCCCTCGTAGCCGTCCGGGTCCTTCCGCAGCTTCGAGATGTAGAAGGCGTAATACTTCTCGGCCGCCGCGAGCCACTCGGGGTTGCCGAAGGCCTCGTAGGCGTCGAGAAAATCGTTGGCCCCGCTGGCGGCGTGCCAGCAGAAATGCTCGCCCGTGCCCGTGCTGCGCAGGCGGGGATTCCCCATCAGCCGCTGCAAATAGGCTTCAGGATCGGGTTCTGCAACGGGTGTCTCGGCGCCCGAGGGCATGGCCAGGCAGGCGAGGGTCACCAGGGAGAAGGCAAGCGTGGTCAAACGGCGCATCGGCGTTCCTTTCGCTGGAGAAAGCCCGTGTTTACGATTGCGGATTAAACCGGTGGCGGGCGACGAGGGGTCGCACAAAAGCCCGCGGCCTTTGAATTACCTTGCGCCGAAGCGCGGTGGCGTGCACAGTGAACGTTCTGCATTTGCCGGCCCGCTTATGGCAG
>CAZGEE010000280.1:0-3601 GCA_964525035.1 uncultured Anaerolineales bacterium | reverse complement strand
CAGCCAGGCGAAGTTCGCCCGCGTGGTAAGAAAGATTACGTCGTAGCCCGTGCGCTTCATCCAGTGGCGTACGCGGCGGAGTTTTTCCCTGCGTTCGGCATCCTTCGTCATGCTCGCACTCCCCGGGGATCGGACCCGGCGGCGCACCCGCACCGAGACCATCCCCACGCCGAGTCCGCCCCCGGTCCGTGCGCCGTCCGGCGGCTTCGCCCGGCGCGTCACTTCCCGCAGTAGTCGATAATCGTGGCAGGAACTCGGAGGTCTGGAACCCCTCGGGCAACTCGCGTTTCATCGTCTGGAAGATCACGCGCGGGCCGGCGAAGCCGATCAGCGCCTTGGGCTCGGCCACGATCACGTCGCCGAGAAACGCGAAGCTGGCGGCCACCCCGGCCGTGCACGGGTTCACCAGCACGGAGATGTAGAGTCCGCCGGCGTCGTCGAATCGCGACAGGGCCGCGCTGGTCTTGGCCATCTGCATCAGGCTGACGATACCTTCCTGCATCCGCGCCCCGCCGCTGGTGCTGACGATCACGAGGGGCACGTCGCGTTCCGTCGCCTGCTCCACCTTGTTGTTCAACGTGTAGCCGACCACCGAGCCCATGCTGCCCATGATGAAGTTCGGATCGAGCGCTACGAGCATGATCGGGCGGCCCCGGATGTAGGCCCGGCCCGCGACGGCGGCGTCGAGCTCGCCGGCCTGCTTCTGGGCCTCGCCCAGGCGCTCGCTGTAGGGTTTGCGGTCCACGAACTTCAGGGGATCCGACGAACAGATGTCGCCCAGAAATTCCTCGAACGAACTCTCGTCGGCCAGAAGACGAATCCGTTGTCGCGCGGTCAGCCGAAAGTGATATCCGCATTCCGGACACAGGCCGAACCGCCCGTCGACCTGCTTCCGGTAGATCATGTTCTCGCACCCGGGACAGCGCAGCCAGAGGCCTTCCGGCACGCGCTTCTCCTGGGTGACGGATGGTCTATTATCGGCCTTGGCCATGACCGGGGGGCTCCACCACGTGTTCCGCCTGAGAACCGGCGGCGCGAATCCGCCGGATGGCCGTGGCCGGGTCCGCGGCCTTGAATACCGCCGTGCCGGCCACGAGCACGTCCGCCCCGGCGGCCATGACGAGCGCGGCGGTCTCGGAATTGATCCCGCCGTCAACCTCCAGCCGCTGGCCGTCTTTCAACCAGGAACGGATCTCCCGCATCTTATCGAGCACCTCCGGCATGAACGCCTGGCCGCCGAACCCGGCGTAGACACTCATGACCAGGACCAGCTCCACCTGGTCCACAACCGGCCGGACCAGCGAAGCCGGACCGTCCGGGTCGACCTTCACGCCCGCCTCGCAGCCGAGCTCGTGAATCCGATCAACCAGCTCGCCCGGCCGGCCGACCACCTCCGCGTGGAACGTGATGTTGTCGGCCCCGGCCTCGGCGAACGGTTTCACGAAATCGCCCGGGGCGTCGAGCATCAGGTCCACATCGAGATAGAGGTTCGTCGCGCGGCGGACGGCCTCGCACACGGCGGGCCCGAACGTAAGGTTCGGCACGAAGTGGCCGTCCATCACGTCGAGGTGGATCGCGTCCGCCCCGGCAGCCTCGGCGCGGGCGACCTCGTCCGCCAGGTGCCCCAAGTCGGCCGCGAGAATACTTGGCGCGACGGCCGGGACCGGGAGATTGCTCCACCTGTTCCGCGACACGATTCTCTGTCCGCCCTTCTTTCCGCCCGACGAAGCCCGCCTTCAGGCTTCGTCGATCACCTCGAGACACGCGAACGACTTGCCCTCGAGGAACTCCAGGCTGGCCCCGCCGCCGGTCGAGATGTGCGTCATCCCGTCCTCGAGGCCGAACTTCGCCACCGCGGCGGCGCTGTCGCCGCCCCCGATGATCGTCGTGGCCTCGGACCCGGCCAGGGCCTCGGCGACGGCCCGGGTGCCCCCGGCCCAGGGTTCCTTCTCGAATACGCCCATGGGCCCGTTCCACACGACGGTGCCGGCGTCCGCGAGCTTGCCCTTGTACAGCTCGATCGTTTCCGGCCCGATGTCCACGCCCATGTACCCGTCCTGGATGTCGGGAGCCTGCACGGAGGTCGGAGACGCCTCGTCGAACTCCTCGACCACCAGGTGGTCGACCGGGAGGAAGAACTCCGCCCGCGCGCCCTCGAGGGTGCCGAGCAACTCCCCGGCCTTGGCGATCATGTCCGTCGTGGAGCCGTCCTTGTTCTCGACCGTCTCCTCGACCTTGCTCTTGCCGGTGCCCTGGCCCTTGGCGCGCATGAAGGTGTAGCTCATGGCCCCGCCGATCAGCAGGCGGTCCACCTTCTGCCCGAGGCTCTCGATCACCCCGATTTTGTCGCTGACCTTGGCCCCGCCCAGGATGGCGACGAAGGGCCGTTTCGGCTCCGCCAGGACCCCGCCCAGGAACTCGATTTCCCGCTGGACGAGAAAGCCGATCCCGCGGGTCCCCTCCGGCAGGACCGACGGTACGCCGTACATACTGGCGTGCTTGCGGTGGCTCGTGCCGAACGCGTCGTTGACGTAGACGTCGGCCAAGGAGGCCAACTGCCTGGCGAACTCGGCGTCGTTCTTTCGCTCTCCGGGATGGAAGCGAAGGTTCTCGAGCATCAGGACGTCGCCGTCGCTCATCCCGGCCACCATCGTCTCCACCTCTTCGCCGATGCAGTCCGGCGCCATCGCCACCGGCTTGCCGAGCAGCTCGCCGAGCCGCTTCGCCGCCGGGGCCAGCGACATCTCGGGCTTCCGCTCGCCCTTGGGCCGCCCCAGGTGGCTCATCAGCACGACCTTTCCGCCGGCCTCCACGGCCGCCCGGATCGTCGGCAGGGCCGCCACGATACGCTTGTCGTCGGCCACCCCGCCCTGGTCGTCCAGCGGCACGTTGAAGTCCACGCGCATCAGCACCCGCTTGCCCTTTAGGTCCATTTTGTCCACGGTGAGCTTGCCCATCGTCCTCGCCTCCGAATGTCGCTTCGTGTCTCAGGCCCTTGCACGGATCGCGCCCCGGGCAACGCCTTATGACCAGACCACCGCGGAAGCGCCCGGGCGGGGCACCTACGCGGTGGCGGTCGTTGCGTCGCGTTGCGTCCGCCCTGCTACAGGGCGGCCAGTTTCTTCATCATGTCGACCATGCGGCACGAGAACCCCCACTCGTTGTCGTACCAGCTCAGCACCTTGACCAGGTTGCCGCCGGTGACCATGGTGCAGCCCGAGTCGAAGATGCTCGACCGGTCGTCGCCGACCACGTCCGAAAGCACGATCGGGTCCTCGGTGTAGCCCAGGATGCCCTTCATCGCACCCTCGCTGGCGTCCTTCATTGCCTCGTTCACATCCTCGACCGTGGCGTCCTTCGCCAGCTCGGCCGCGAGGTCCACCACGCTGCCGACGGGCGTGGGCACGCGCAGGGCGTAGCCGTCGAGCTTCCCCTGCAGGTCGGGGATCACCAGGCCGACCGCCTTGGCCGCCCCCGTGGTGGTCGGAATGATGTTCTCGGCGGCCGCGCGGGCGCGACGCATGTCCTTGTGGATGAAGTCCAGGATCCGCTGGTCGTTCGTGTAGCTGTGCACCGTGACCATCAGCCCGCGCTTGATGCC
>CAZGEE010000279.1:0-3644 GCA_964525035.1 uncultured Anaerolineales bacterium | reverse complement strand
CGGCGGTGCGTCCTCGGCCGCGAATCCGCCATCGAACGCGGCGTGTGGCGCGACGACGGCTGGTTCAGCTTCGACAGTCCGCACCCGCGGCTGGAGGTCCCGGCGCCCGATTTGCCGGAAACCGCTTCGATTCCGCCCGCGGCTCGCGACGATTTCGAGAAAGAGGGCTACGCCTTGGAGTGGAATCGGCTCCGCCTGCCGGAAGCAGGCGAGACCTCGCTGTCGGACCGAAAGGGCTACCTGCGGCTTTACGGCCAACCCTTTCCGATCGAGACAAACCGGCGGCAGGCGCTCGTGGCTCGTCGCGTGCAGGACCACGACTTCGACGCGTGGACCGCCATGGAATACCGCCCGGAGAACACGTGGCAGCACGCGGGGCTCGTGTGCTTCTACTGCCACACGGTCTATTATTGGCTCCGCGTGTCGCGAGAGGACGAGGGGGGCCTTGTCGTCGAACTTGCCCGGCGGTACGGGGCGGACCTGACGCTGGAAGGGCGTATCGAGGCCGACTGGCCGCGCTACTTCCTCCGCGTCTCGGCCCGGGGAGATCGGTACCGTTTTGGGGCCAGCCCCGATGGCGATGTGTGGCGCGACGTGGGCGAGCCCCAGGACGGGTCGATCCTCTCGGATGAGGCCGCCCGCGAGTTCGGCTTCGCGTTCACGGGCAGTTACGTCGGTATGGCGGCGGTGGACCTGTCCGGGGCCAAGCTTCACGCGGACTTCGACTGGTTCGATTATCGCCCGACGCAGGACTGAATTGCTCGTAATATTTCAGGGTGCGGTTCGTTGGATCACGGCAGGGGAGTTCGCATGGCGAAGCTATTGATCGCAGTGGCGGCCGGCGTGGTGTGCGTGGCGCTCGGGGCCGTGGTGGTGGCCGTGGTGCTGACGGCGGGCAGCAACAGCGCCGACGAGGCGGCCGAAGTGGACGCCCCCGGTGAGGCGAAGCCGTCGGCCGCGGTTTCCGATTCCGCAGAGGAACCGAAGGCCTCACCGGTGGTGCGGAGGCGCGCATCTCAGGGACCGAGGAAGCCGGAACTTGCGCCGCCCCCGGACGAGGAGGAGCCGGACATCGTAACCGAGCCCAGGGAACCGGATCTGCCCGAGGAGCCGTCCACGCCGGTCGAGAAGCCGGCTTTGCAGGGAGACATGTCCCGGGAGGACGTGCAGGCCCGTATGGAGAAGGTCCGGAAGGAAACCATCTATGGGCTTCGCAGCGCGTACACGCTGAAGCGGCTCGAAAGGGCGGACGACGAGGACCTACAGCTTACGCCTTATCAGAAGGAAGAGGTGGACCTGGTCCGGGAGCGGATGCGACTGAAGGCCGAGGCTGCGCTCGGCGACCTGCTGGAAGAGGAAATGGAGCTGCAGGAGAAGTTGCGAGAGATCTATCGCGAGCGGAGTGCGATCCAGCAAGGCCTCGACGCCGAGTTCCGTGACCAGCTCCAGGCCGTGCTGACCCCGGAGCAGTACGAGGTGATCGAGGGACGCCGCAAGGTGAAAGCGAAGGAGCAAATACGGATAGACGCCCCGTGAGGCATTGCTTACGAACGTGCCCGGCGCGGGACCGTACGTGATTGAGGGCAAAGGTCGCCGTTCGGCGGGAGGTGAAGATCATGAGTAAGGGACTGAAGTGGGGGCTGATCGGCGTGGGCGTGCTGGCGGTGCTGGCCCTGCTGGCCATTCCGGTCTCGCTGGCCTTCGTATGGTGGGCGGAATCGGACTCGGCCGAGATCAATGAGGCCTTGGTGGCTGAGCAGGCTGCGCCGGCCGAGCCGGTGGTCGTCAGGGCGCCGAGACCGACTCCTCGCGAGCAAGCCGAGTCTTTGGATGCGGAGCCGAAGAGCGTGGAATCCGACGGCGAAGCCGAACCGGGCGGCGAGGAGGTTCTCGGATCGGAAGACGCAACCGTTCGGCAGCGCATGGCGGGCCTGCTGGACAGCTTTACGGACGAAGAGCGAAGAGAACTCACGCAGCAGTTGCGGCGGGAACGCATCGCAGAGTGGCGGGAGCGCCGGCGGTACAGTCTGCCCTCCAGCGGAAGACTGCGTTTTCTCCAGTTTCGGCGGGATGATACGACGAAGGTCACCGAGGGGCAGGAAGCCCAGATCGCCGAGATCGACGAGATCATGAAGCCGAAAATCGAGACGGCACTTCAGGCAATTTGGGCCCAGCAGAAGCAGCTCCGCGAGCAGGCCGAGGCGCTGCGGCTGGAGGGCCGGGAGGACGAGGCGAGGCAGCTATGGGAGCAGGCCCGTGACCTTCGCCGCCAGGAACGCGAGATCAAGGAACAACTCGACGAGGAATACAAGGTGCTGCTGCGCGGCGTGCTGACCGAGGAGCAGATGCAGTATCTCGAGCAACCGGGTCGTTCGTTTCACGTCGACGCCAGGCGCGGCCGGCGCGACAATGATTCGGAATCGTCTGATCGGAACACCGCCGGAGGCGAGTCCACTGAGCGGTAGGAGGGCTCGCCCGCCACCGTGACGGAGCTGCACGCACAGTGTATTCGCGGAAAAAAGGTTCTCCAGGCGGTGGGACGCCCATGGTGCGGTGAAATGGTTGGGGGCAGGGCTCAGAAGCGCTGCCTGATCCGCGACAGCAGGTAATGCTCCAGTTCGGCGTCGCGGCCCATGTCGGCCCACTGGCCGCGCTGGCCCCATTCGGTTTCAAAGCGATGCAGGGCGCCCTGGCCTTTCCGGAAGACGCTATAGGCGTCGCTGACCGTCTTGGCGTCCACCGGTTTCTCGACGTAAAGCCGTTCCTTTCGCGCGACCACCTCGACGGCAGTCGTTTCCTTGGTCTTCCCGCCCGTGCTGTCCACCGATCGCAGGAATACGGTCACACGCCGCCGCACGGTGTGCAGTGCGGTCTC
Organism: uncultured Anaerolineales bacterium; assembly: GCA_964525035.1. Classification (GTDB taxonomy): domain Bacteria; phylum Planctomycetota; class Phycisphaerae; order FEN-1346; family JAACEH01; genus CAZGEE01. The sequence continues at coordinate 769 of CAZGEE010000279.1, read as the reverse complement.
GATCCGGTCGCGCCGGGTCCGCACGTCCGGTCGCCAGAACTCCAGCGCGTAGGCGGATACCAGCGGGCGGGTGTCCACACGCTCAGGGCTCCGGGGAGGCCGTTCCACGTCAAAGTGCATCGCGTCCAGGACTTCCACGACCTCTTCCCGGACGGCATCCCGATCTCCGACCGGAAGCGTCATGGGGTTTCCCGGCGCGGCGGCACTCCGGGCGCACCCGCCGGAGAGCGCCGCGAGCAGGGCACTGCTAACGATCAGCCACGAGAATGCGCGGAACAAGGATTTCATTGCCGATATGCCTCCACGGACGGGACGCTCAACGCGGCTGCTGGACGCGGCAAACCTGGACCATATCACTGGTGCCCGGCTTGCCGGGGAATTGTCCGCTGATTATAACCACCGTGGCATCGGCCTCAACGAATTTCCTTGGGAGCAGAAGCCCCGACACCCGGGCGCGCAGGTCCTCCGACCGGATCAAATCCGGGTGATAGGAGGCGAAGACTCCGCGATAAAGGGCCACGCGGCGGCACGTGTCGCGGCGGTCGCTGACGGCGAGGATAGGCATCTCCGGCCGACGTTTGCTCACCGCCAACGCCGTCCCGCCGGTGTGCGTGAGCACCACAATTGCACCGGCACCGACGTCCCCGGCGATGGCGACGGCGCCGTCGGCCAGGGCGGCTTCCAGGCCGAGCCCGTTCTCGCCCCCGTTTCCCTTGGCTGGTTCTACCCGCAGCGCGTGCGGGGCCGCGAGATCGACCCCCCGACCGGC
>CAZGEE010000278.1:0-3650 GCA_964525035.1 uncultured Anaerolineales bacterium | reverse complement strand
CGTCGCTCGACGCCGGGGACGAGGCCACGTTCCGCAAGGTGAACCGCCCGGCCGAAGGGCTCTCGCTGCGTGGTCTCGTCGACGGCCTGGCGGCGTTCCGCGAAGAGTACGGCGGGTCGCTGTGGCTTGAAGTGTTTCTCATCGCGGGCGTCAACGACATGCCCGAGCAGATCGAGAAGATTAAGCGCCACGTCGAGCGGATCCACCCGGATCGCGTCCAACTGAACACGGCCACGCGGCCCACGGCCGAGGTGGACGTCCGCGCCGTGCCGGAGGATCGGCTCGAGGAAATCGCACGCTCGATGGGTCCCAAGACGGAGGTCGTCACGTCCTGGACGGCCGACCAGGTAACCGAGGAAACCCAGCTTCAGCAGGACAGGGTGCTCTCGATGGTACGGCGTCGGCCGGTGACGATCGACGACATCGCCGCCGGGCTCGGCGCCCACGCGAACGCCGTGGCGAAGGTTGTCGGCCACCTGCTCGAGGCCGGTGCCGTCGACCGGGTCGACCGTGACGGCCGGACGTACTTCCAGGCCGCGGGCGAGGGTTGATCCCTTCGCGCGCGGGAGGGGCCGGGAACCGCCCCATGCAGGGATACGGCGAAAAACTCCTCGACCACTTCCGCCATCCGCGCCACGCCGGGCGGCTGGACGGGCCGGACGGCACGGGCACCGCGGGCGACACGTCCTGCGGCGACGTCTTGGTGGTGGAGATCCGCGTGGACCGGTCGACCGAAACCATCGCGGAGATCGGTTTCCAGTGCAGGGGCTGCCCGGCCGCCATCGCTCTGGCCAGCGCGATGGCCGAACGCGCCGAGGGGATGCATCTCGACGACGCCGCGGAGATGACCGACCTCGAGCTGGCCGAGGCGGTGGGCGGCCTGCCGCGCGAAAAGTGGCACTGCTCGCTCCTGGCGACCGACGCGCTCTGCAACGCCGTGATGGACTACGTCCGGCGGGAGATCGACCGCCTCTCCCACGAGTCCGCCGAACAGCACCGCTCCCCTTGAACGACCGCCACCTCGGGACCGCAACCGGGTTCAAGAGCCCGGGAGAGCTCGCCAGCCTGCCAGGGAAGGAGACACGCCGTGAGGATACGGGGCGCTTTTCTGGTGTTGTGCCTGTTGATGGTCGCCGCCGCGACCGACGCCGGAGAGGTGGTCGGGTGGCGCACCGACTGGACCGGCCGATATCCTGACGCCGAGCCGCCGCTGCAGTGGTCCGACACGGAGCACGTGGTCTGGAAGACGCCGATGCCGGGGCCGGGCAATGCCTCGCCGGTTCTGGTGGGGGATAGGATCCTGGTCTGCTCGGAACCGACCACGTTACTGTGCGTGCGCGCCGGGGATGGCAAGATTCTCTGGGAGCGGACGAATACGTACCTGGACGCCCTGCCTGCGGAGCGCGCCGAGCGCGTCCGTCGGCTGATGGACAAGGTCCGGATTGACGAAACCACCCGGAAGCTCCGTGACCTGGAAAACAGGCATAGCCGCGCCCGCAGCAAGCTCCGCCGTCATCCGGACGACGCAGCCTTGAAGAAGGAGAAGGCGGAACTCGAAGAGCAGATCGCCGCGGTCGAGAAACGCCTCGAGCCCGTGGCCGACTTCGTCATGCCCGAGTGCCGAAGCACCAACGGTTACGCGAGTCCCACGCCGGTCAGCGACGGCGAGCACGTCTGGGTTCTGTTCGGCACGGGCGTGGCCGGATGTTACGACCTCGAGGGCAACCGCCGGTGGGTCCGGCTCGTCGAGCGGCCGACGCACCAGTACGGCCACAGCGCGTCGCCGCTTCTGGCCGGTGACAAGCTGATCCTGCACGTGCGGTCGGTGTTCGCGATGGAGAAGCGCACGGGCAAGACGTTGTGGCGGAGCGATGCGAAAAGCGCCTGGGGAACGTCGCTCGCCGCCGAGGTCGGTGGCGAGCGGGCCGTCATCACCCCGAACGGCGACGTGTTCCGGGCGACCGACGGCGAGCGGATCGCCCGCCTGCGGGCCAGGCTCGCGTACAACCAGCCGCTGGTCGAGGAGGGCGTGGTGTACTTCATCGAGCACGGCGGCAAGGCCTTCCGCCTGCCGAAAGCGCCCGGCGAGGAACCCGTCGAGCTCTGGCAGACCCAGCCGAGAAAAGATCGCTACTACGCTTCCCCGGTTCTCCACGACGGTCTGCTCTACGCCGTGACGCAGCACGGGCACCTGAGCGCGATCGACGCCGCCACGGGCGAGGGGGCCTACGAGGAGAAGCTGGACCTCGGCCGGCACCAGTGCTACCCGAGCCTCACCCTCGCCGGAGGGTCTCTTTACGTGAGCGGTTCCGACGGCATCACCGTGGTATTCCGCCCTGGGCGGACTTTCGAGCCGGTGGCGCGGAACACGCTGGAACCGTTCCGGACCTCGCCGGTGTTCCGCGGCAAACGGATGTTCGTTCGAGGGCTGAAGCACTTGTACTGCATCGGAGAGTGACGGGGCAAGGACGAAGCGGCCGGATGCACCCCGGTGCGCGAGTGTCGTCGATCAGAATTCCAGCGGCAGCGCCACCTTTTCCTTCTTCTCCACGGCCTCGTTGGCCAACTCGTAGGCCCGCTTGTACTGCTCGGCGATCCGCTCCCAGGCGACGACGTTTTCGAGGTAGTCGCGGAGGTTGTCGCCGAGTTGCATCCGCAGGCCGGGATCGCTCGCCAACTGGACGACCGCCTGTCGGAGCATCTCGCGGTTGGTGAACATCAGGCCGCCTCCGCTCTCGATCGTCTGGGCCGTGAGCCCCTCGAGCGGCGCGGTCGTCACGTAGGGCTTGTTCATCGCGATGATGCGCGCGAGGGTGCCGGACTGCGTCTCGTCGATCGACGGCAGGACGATGAAGTCGCAGATGGCCATGACCTTGTAGTACGGCACGCCGCGCGGCGTGAACTCGTAGAAGTGGGCCAGCCCCTTCTGTTCGAGCAGCTCGACCTCGTCGCGGTACTTCTCGTAATCGGGCTTGTGCGCCGGGTCGCGCATCTCGCCGGCCGCCAGGAGGTCCCACTCGTTGCCGGTGGTGGCCAGCAATTCACTCGCGATGTCCTCCCACATGTCGGCCAGGATGTCCCACCGCTTGTTGTTCTGAATCCAGCCCACCAGGCCGACCACGTGTGGGGCGAGCACCTCGTCCAGACCGAGCTCCTTCCGCAGCGCGGGCACCTGGTCCACGCGATAGCGGCGGTCGCTGCGGGCCCCGTGCGGGACCACCATGATGTTGCGCGGCGTCTGCCAGCCGCGGGCCGTGCACGTCCAGTCGAACCGCCATTTCTGGTAGTGGCACTTCAACAGCACGATGTCGGCCCGGCTGCACACCTGGTAGACGAAGTCCGCTTCCCAGTCGCTGAGCCGGCCGTGCACCGTGTGGGGCTCGGCCACCACGGGCCACGGTTCCAGTTGCCCGAGGAGCTCGATGAACCCCGCGTTGCGGTCGCCCATGCCCCGCTCGTCGCGATACTCGTACAACCCGTATTCGTGCTCGATGTGCACGGCCCAGGGGTTCAGCTCGCGCACCTTCTTGACCGCCGGGCGCCACCAGTCGTGCCGCGCCATGTCGATCAGCGGGTAGACGCCTTCGCCGCGGCCGTCCGTGTGCGAGATGACCAGCACGTCGCGGGACGGGTTGGCCTTGCGGATGAAC
>CAZGEE010000277.1:0-3652 GCA_964525035.1 uncultured Anaerolineales bacterium | reverse complement strand
TGGTACTCCACTCAGCAGGGCCGACAATCTGCCCTCGCTTTCGATTTCGTACTCGCCGGCCGCGGCGGGCACAAGGACGGTATCGCCCCGTCTCACTTCCGTCGGCCCGGCGTCCAGTGGACTCCGAAGCCCGCCTTCCCCTTCAATAATCATAGCGCACTCGAAGCGGTCGTCCAGTTGCCTTCGCACGGCATTTCCGTCAAGATCGACCCGGTGGACGTAAAAACGGTTGCACTCAACCAGGCTTTCCAGCGTGCGTCCATTCTCCTGCTCCAGCACTCCCCGCCCTCCGGGGCTTGGGAAATCTCCGTCGAAGTTGATGCACGCGATCGCTTCATCCAAGTGCAGCTCCCGCGACCGCCCCGATGCATTCGTCCGTCCCCAGTCGTAGACCCGGTAGGTCGTGTCGCTGGGTTGCTGAAACTCGGCGAGCACGATCCCGGCCCCGATGGCATGCAGCCGACCGGCCGGCACGAACAGCACGTCGCCGACGGAGACTTTCCGAGTGACGAGCATCCCCTCGAGCCGACCCTCTCCGGCCGCCCGGCGAAACGCCTCGGGGTCGGCACCCGGCTGCACGTCCGTAATGAGCCTCGCTCCCGGCTCCGCTTCGAGGATCACCCAGCATTCGGTCTTCGCGTAGTCGTCGATGCCATGCGCCGTAATGTAGGCCTCCGTCGGATGCACCTGCACACTCAGATCATCGCACGCATCGATAATCTTGACCAGCAGCGGAAAACGTTTGCGCCAGGCTTTCGGAACACCGCCCCCGAACAGGGAGTCAGCGCATTCGGCCACCACCCGCCGAAGTGGCCAACCGTCGAGCGCCCCTCCGAGCACACGCGACGTGCCGTGAGGGTGGTCCGCCACCTCCCAGCTCTCCCCGACCTTCCGGTTTGGAGAAGCGTCCTTGCCGAAGACCGACGCGAGCTTGCGGCCGCCCCACAGCGTCTCTTTCAGCACCGGCCTCTGGAGCATGCTGTAGAGTTCCGGCATTCGACTCTCCCGCTGATTCCAAACCGCGCGGCGTAATGCCGCCTCCCCTGCCACGTCCCCCGTAAACGGTTTATTTTACCACGGTTGCGAGTCGGGATTAAGGGTAAGGGTATTTGCTTGCGGGACTTTTCGAGCACTGATATTATATCCTCGACGCGACGCCGGAACGGCGCGCGGCCCCGGAAAGGAGCCCGAGTGTCGAAAAAATCCTTCGTCCTGGACACCAATGTTCTGATTCATAACCCGGACGCCCTGACCTCGTTCGCCGACAACGAGGTGGTGCTCCCGTTCGAGGTGCTGGAGGAACTGGACGAGTTCAAGAAGGATTCGTCCGAGGTCGGCCGCAATGTCCGCCTCGTCATACGGAAGCTCGACCAGTTGCGCCAGCGCGGCCGGATCAACGAGGGCATCTCGCTCGAGGAGACCGGGGGCACGCTCCGCGTGGACATCGAGGACGCCCTGCTGGACCACCCCGCCCTGCTGGACGACACCCCGGACAACCGGATTATCAGTTCGGCCCTGCGACTCAAGCAGGCCGACCGCGAGGTGGTGTTCGTCTCGAAGGACATCAACGCGCGAATCAAGAGCGACGCACTCGGCATCCACACCATGGACTTCGAGAAGCAGAAAGTCGACTTCGAGCACCTGTACACCGGGTACCGTGAAATAGAGCTCGACGCGACCCAGCTCGCCGAGTTCCACGATGCCGGACAGCTTTCGATCGAGCCGGACGAACCGTTCGACGCCAACGAGTTTGCGATCCTCACCGGTCCGGAATCCGATGCTGAACCGGCCATCGCCCGGTTCGACGCGGACAAAAAATCGCTGATCGCCACGCGCTACACCGAAACGTCGGCCATGGGCATCCACCCGCTCAACCCCCAGCAGCAGATGGTCTTCGAGCTCCTGATGAACCCGGAGATCGAACTGGTGACCCTTCTGGGGCAGGCAGGAACGGGGAAGACCCTGCTGGCCGTCGCATGCGGGCTTCACCAGGTACTCCGCGCCAAGGCCTATGAGAAACTACTGGTTTCCCGGCCGATCATGCCCATGGGCCGCGACATCGGCTTTCTGCCCGGTTCGAAAGATGAGAAGCTGGCTCTCTGGATGCAGCCTATTTTCGACAACCTGTCGTTCATTTTCTCCAAGAGCCGCGACGCTTCCCAGGACGCCGTGGAAAAGCAACTGTCCGACCTGCAGGCTCGCGACCAGCTTGAACTCGAAGCCCTGACGTACATCCGGGGTCGGTCGATCCCGCGGCAGTTCATCATCGTGGACGAGGCCCAGAACCTCACCCCACACGAGGTCAAGACTATCGCGACCCGTGTGGGCGAAGGCACCAAGCTCGTCTTCACCGGCGACGCCACGCAGATTGACAACCCGTATCTCGACTCGGAATCGAACGGGCTTTCGTACGCCGTAGACCAGATGCGCGGATTGAAGATGGTCGGGCACGTCACGCTGGTCCGGAGCGAGCGGAGCAGCCTGGCCAGCATCGCGTCCGATCGACTGTAGAATAGATGGCCGAGTGGACCTCGGCGGGCCGGGCGGCGAGTGGTCCTCGGCCGGTTTCGGAACACCGGTCCCAGGAAGGGGAAAACGCCATGGCAGAGACCGTATCGATGCAGGATTTCCAGCGGTTCGACATTCGGATCGGCAAGGTCACTTCGGTCGAGCCCCATCCCAACGCGGATCGGCTGCTCGTTCTGAAGGCCGACTTCGGGGAACTCGGAGAGCGTCAACTCGTGGCCGGACTGAAGGGCCACTACGAGGCCGACGAACTGATGGGCACCAGCCTCGTGGTGATCGTCAACCTTGAACCGGCGAAGCTGCGTGGCGTCGAGAGCGAGGGCATGTTGCTGGCCGCGGTGACCAAGGACCAGTCGCAGGTCGTTTGCCTTACCCCGGAAAAGGACATCCCGGCGGGCGCGCGGGTGAGCTGAGCCCCTCGCCGCCCTCCAGGGGCACACTGGTGCTTCGAACCCTTTCGATCAAGAACCTGGCCGTGATCGAGGACGCCCAGGTCGAGTTCGATCCCGGCCTGAACGTCTTTACCGGGGCGACCGGGGCCGGCAAGAGCCTCGTGATCGGGGCGCTCGATCTGCTCCTCGGTTTGCGCGCCTCCAGCGACGTCGTGCGCAGCGGAGCCCGCGAGGCGCGGGTCTCGGCCCTGTTCGAAATCCACGACCCACACCTCCTCCGACAGATCTCCGAGGAACTGGACGTCCCCATGGAGGATGGCCAACTCCTTATTACGCGTCGCGTGCCCGCGGGCAAGAGCAGCCGCGCCACCCTCAACGGCCAACCCATCACCGCCGCCATGTTACGACGGTTGGGACAGTTCATGGTTGATATTCATGGTCAGCACGACCAGCAGTACCTCCTGGTGCCCGGGCACCAACTGGAGGTGCTCGATGCCTTCGGCGGTCTGGAGGAGCTGCGCCGAAGCTATGCGGAAGCCTACCGGGCCCAACGGGAGGCCCGCCAACGCAAAGGGGAGCTCCAGGCGGGGCGAGAGCTGCGCGAACAACGTCTCGAACTCTACCAATTCCAGGCCGAGGAAATCGACCGTGCCCAGATCCAGCGCGGGGAGATCGGTGACCTGCAGCGCCGCCGGGATCGCCTGGCCAATGCCGAGCGGCTCGCCATGGACCTT
>CAZGEE010000276.1:0-3664 GCA_964525035.1 uncultured Anaerolineales bacterium | reverse complement strand
CACCTCCACGTCGCGGTCCCCCTCGATGGCCGAGCCGTCCGCCCACCGCACCTGATCGGTCACCGCGATCGTGTACGCGTCGCCGTTGGGCAGCGCCGCGCCGCACGTGATGGTGACGGCCCGGTTCTCCGGGGCCGTGCTTTCCACGCTCTCGATCATCGCCGAGAGGTCGCCGCCGGCCTGCCCCGTGATGGTCACCGCGCCGGAGCCGAGCGTGGCCGGGTCGATCGCTTCGCGGAACACGGCTCGCAGCACGCGCAGCCCGCCATCGCGCGGCTCCACCGTGCGGTTCGGCAGCTCCGTCACGACGGTTCCCGCCGGGCCGTGATCCGCCACGAGCTCCCATCGCTCGACCGGCGGCAAGTCGCCGAGAATCGCCGCGAAGAGCGAATACAGCCCGCGGGCCACCCGCTGTCGGCCCTCGATGTACAGGTGCCCGCCGTCGTGCGTATAGCCCTCGTACATCACCTGGCACACGTGGCCGCTGTAGGTTTCCGTCTGCTCGACGCCCTCCGGGCTCCACGCCTCGATGTCCGCGATGTCGAACAGCACCTTCCCCTCCGCCGCGCACCACGACCGCAGCCCCTCGTTGAACAGTTGCCGCTGGTATCCGTCGTAGCCGCACGAGGTCTTCAGCGGGATCGTCATGTACACCAGCCGCGTCTCCGGGTAGAGGGCCTCCTGGCTTGCCATCGAGGCGGTGTAGGTGTCGAGGTCGGCTTCCTCGTCGATGTAGCAGAACTTGTTCATCGCCGCCTCCACCTTGCCCGAGCCCCAGCCGTTGGCCAGGTAGGTCTCGAACGTGCTGATCTTCGCCGCCCAGCCCGGATTGCCGCGCATGTAGTGGTACAGGTTGCCCGGGACCGTGGTCGCCGGCGGAGTGTCGTCCTCGTCCGGGCACAGGAGCTGGTACCGCGTCGGGTCCGCCCCGTGGAGGTCGTTCATCCCCGCGACCATGTTCCCGCCCACCGAGGCGTGGGCGAAGTAGATGCGGAGCCGGCCCACCTCGTTCATCGTCTCCTGCGGGAGGCCCGAGGGATCGAAGTTCGTGTGGTCGATGACGATCCCGCCGGCGAGCGCCGCCGTCGCCAGCGCGCAGGTCAGGACCGCCGAGGCTGCCATTCGAAGGACCATTTCCGTTCTCCTTGCGCGGGACGCCGGGCGAGGACCGCCTCCCCCCTTCGGCACCGGACCCCCCCCGCGCGGGGACACCGGTCCCGGGGCAGTCGAAAGCCCCCAGTACTCTACCCCGAATTTCGGTCCGGGGCAAACGGCAGAATCCGTCCTCGGCAGCGGTGAACCCGCTCGCGACGACCGCTGCCCGCCACTCCGCACGATCCCGGCCCCTGCGGCGACGCGAGTAAGTGAGCCACCGCGCCCTCCCGGCGACAACACGGCGAACCGCCTTGCGAAAAGGCCCCGGTGGGCCCTTGGTCCCCTTCCGGCAAGCACCGGAGCGGCGCGACCGCACCAGCGGCCTGCCGGGCCGCCTCCCGGGCTACTGGTTCTCGGGACGCCGGACGCGACGGCGGAGCTTCTTGGTTCGGCCGCGGCGGCGCTTCTCCTCCAGACGCCGCTGCTTCGACGCCCGCGTGGGCTTGGTCTTCCGCCGCTTCTTCGGCCGCTGCGACGCCCGGCGCAGCAGTTTCACGAGCCGGTCGAGCGCGTCCTGCCGGTTCCGTTCCCGGCTGCGGTACCGCCGGGCCTCGATCACCACCACGCCGTCGGCGGTCATGCGCCGGCCCGCCACGCGCTTCAGCCGACCGAGCATCTCGTCCGGCACGTTCGCCGACCCTGCCGCGTCGAACCGCAACTGCACGGCCGTGGAGGCCTTATTGACGTGCTGCCCGCCCGGCCCGCCGGCGCGGACGAACGACCAGTCGAGCTCCCCCTCGTCGAGGGCCATCCGGCGCGTGACGCGAATCATGCCCCCGATCCTACCGCCGCGCCGCCCCAAGCACAACCGCCCGCCGGCGGAGTGCGACCCCGAGCCGGAGTACGTGCCGGCGGACGGTGACTTGATTCCGTTCTGAGTCGTGTAGGTCGGGTCAACAGACCCGACGGCCCTGTCTATTCCCCGACCGTGTCCTCGATGGCCGAGAAGTCAGGTGCCGTGGCTTGCCCTCCCTGGCATGAACACGCCCACGTCCGATCGTACCATCCGCGCGCCACTGCGTCAGCAAACGTCGACCACGGCCAGGCGTGCGGGCACCGGGCGTGACCGTGCTTCACCGGATTATAGAAAATGTATTCGGCGTATCGCCGGAGGGCCTCCCGGTCGCGGATGGTGTGCTCCCAGAACCGCCGTTGCCAGACGCCCCGTCCCTTTTTGCGGCGTTGGCCTGCAGGGGCGAAGCCTTCGCTGCCTCCGCTGTCGAGCCAAGCCCGTGTAAAACCTCCCTTGATTTGCCGCCAGCGCGTCGAGAAGTCGGCGTCACCGTCCGGCAAGGTCCAGATGCAGTGGAGGTGGTCCGGCAGAACAACGCCGGCGACGGTCTCGAAGGGACGTCTGCGGCGTGCTTGCCGCAGGGCCTCGCGCAGCAATCGGCGGGCCCTCGCGTCGTGAAACAGCGGACGGCGCCGGTGGGTGACAATGGTGAAGAAGAACGTTCCGCCGGGCACGAACGCGCGAACGAATCGGGGCATCGTTGCGACCTCCGGATGAGAAGGCGTCGTTCTTCTCGGCCCGACCTGTGGGGCTTCGTTTCACGGCCGTCGGGTCTGTTGACCCGACCTACAAGCACTGTCAACACGGCCAACAGGCCTATTGATTCTGCCAAGGTGTCCTCGACGGCCGAGAAACCCGGTATCGTGACTTCGCCTCCTTCAGATGTACGCGCTTGCGTTCCATTCTCCCGCCGCGGCGTCCCGGACACAACCGCCCGCCGGGCCCGGTCAGGCGAACAAGTTGCGGTCGAGGCGGCGGTACTGGACGGCCTCGCCGAGGTGGCCCAGGGCGATCCCGTCGGCCCCTTCGAGGTCGGCGATGGTCCGGGCGAGGCGGAGAATCTTGTCGTGGGCCCGGGCGCTGAGGCCGAGCTCGTCGGTCGCCTGCTTCAGGAGCATCTCGCCCTGCTCGTCGAGCTTGCAATGCGCGCGAAGCTGGCGGCCGGTCATGGTGGCGTTGGTTCGGCCGTCGGTCCCGAAGCGCTCGTGCTGCATTCGCCGCGCGGCGAGCACCTGCTCGCGGAGCTCGGCGCTGGAGGCCCCGGGCCGGCGGGCGCGGAGCTCGCGGTACGGCACGGCGGGGATCTCGATGTGGATGTCGATCCGGTCGAGCAGCGGCCCGGAGATGCGGCCCATGTAGTTCTGAATCTGCCGCGGCGTGCAGTGGCACTCGTGGCGGGGGTCGGTCAGGTAGCCGCACGGGCAGGGGTTCATCGCGGCCACCACCGAGACGCGGGCGGGGAAGCTGAGGGTGCCTTGGACGCGGGCGATGGTGACGGTGCCGTCCTCGAGCGGCTGGCGGAGGACCTCGAGGGTTTTCCGGTCGAACTCGGGCAGTTCGTCGAGGAACAGGACGCCGTTGTGGGCGAGGGAGACCTCGCCGGGCGTGGGGACACTGCCTCCGCCGACGAGTCCGGCGTGGCTGATGGTGTGGTGCGGGGCGCGGAACGGCCGCGTGGCCAGCAGGCTCTGCCCGGGTTTCAGCAGGCCCACCGAG
>CAZGEE010000275.1:0-3665 GCA_964525035.1 uncultured Anaerolineales bacterium | reverse complement strand
TGTCGCGCCCGTCGGCCAGGGCTTCAAGCGCGGGCTCCCTGCGCCCGGCATCGGCGGCCTCGGCGGCCTTTGAAGCCCTGGCCGACGGGCGCGACAAGATGGCCTATGCCCTCCGCTGGTGGAACACCGCCGTCAACGAGTGGGCGAAGCAGCGCGAGCGGTTTCCCGGCGACTTCAACGCCCTGCAGTTCGGTACCGGGGCGCGCAAGGCAAAGGAGATGATGACCGCCCTCATGCAATCGGTGACGCGTGAAGAACTGACTGAGGACCCGACGTCCTTCGTGGTCCGCGTTCGATCCGCGCAGAACGAGGGACTCCTCGTCGCGCCGCTGGTCTATCGCCGGGACGCCCCGGAAGCCATGCCGGGACCGTGATTTTTCCCTTGCCCGGTTCCCGGCGAAACGGTAATGTTTCGCCTCCAAACTGGGCCACTTTTCCTGTGCTATCCGTTGGACTAACGACAGGAGGTTGATCGTGAAACGCTCGAATCGCCGGGTCCGCATCCACAAGCGTCGCTGGATTCCCCTGGGACTGTTCCTGGCCATGGGCGTCGCCCTGGTCGTGACGGTCCCGCACCTGTTCGCGCAGACCGAGGCGACCTCTGCCCCGGCATCGGCCGAAGGAATGACCGAACTGCGGGGGATCGAGGACATTCCGACCGTCTGGTGGGTGGCCCCGGCCGGGTCGATCCTCGCGCTCATCATGGCCTTCTACTTCTACAAGAACATCATGAAGGCCAGCGAGGGCAATGAGCGCATGCGCGAGATCGCCGAACACGTCCGCGAAGGCGCCTACGCCTACCTGCGCCGCCAGTACACCGTCGTGGCCATCTTCTTCGTGGTGGTCTGCATCGCCCTGGTCATCGTGGCGTTCGGATTCGAAGCCCAGCACACCCTGGTGCCCTTCGCGTTCCTCACGGGCGGCTTCTTCAGCGGCCTGGCGGGCTTCTTCGGCATGAAAACGGCCACGCGGGCCAGTGCACGCACCACACAAGGGGCCTCGGAAAGCCTGAACCGTGGGCTTCAGATCGCCTTCCGCGCCGGGGCCGTCATGGGCCTCACCGTCGTCGGGCTGGGATTGCTGGACATCTCCGGCTGGTTTCTCTACCTGTATGCGTTTCACCATCACCTGTTCGGCGCCGCGTCCATAATGAACCTGGAAACGATTACCGTCGTGATGCTCTGCTTCGGCATGGGGGCATCGAGCCAGGCACTGTTCGCCCGTGTCGGTGGAGGCATCTACACCAAGGCCGCCGACGTCGGGGCCGACCTCGTCGGCAAGGTCGAGGCCGGCATCCCCGAGGACGACCCGCGGAACCCCGCCACGATCGCGGACAACGTCGGCGACAACGTCGGGGACGTGGCCGGCATGGGGGCGGACCTGTACGAATCCTATTGCGGCAGCATCCTGGCCACGGCGGCGCTCGGCGTGGCCGCCATGATCGCCGAGAGCAAAGAGCTTGCCCTGACGTACCTGATCGCGCCGATGGTCCTCGCCGGCATCGGGATCGCCCTCTCGATCCTCGGAATCTTCGTCGTTCGCACCAAGGAAGGTGCCTCGATGAAGAACCTGCTTGCCGCTCTTTCGCGCGGCGTCAACCTGTCCAGCGGGCTGGTCGTCGTGGTCGCCGCCCTGATGTGTCATTTCATGGGACTCAGTTGGGGCGTCTTTGCGGCCATTGTCCTGGGCTTGGCTGCCGGCATCGTCATCGGGAAAGCGACGGAGTATTTCACGGCCTCGGAATTCAAACCCACCAAGCGCGTGGCCGACAGCGCGAACACCGGCCCGGCCACGGTCGCCATCGCCGGGATCGCCGAGGGCATGATGTCCACCTGGGTCCCCATCGTGGTGGTGAGCGTCGCGATGATCGGCGCGTTCACCTTCTGTAACGGGTGGGACCAACTGGCCATGGGGCTCTACGGCGTGGGCATCGCGGCAGTCGGGATGCTTTCGACGCTGGGTATCACCCTGGCCACCGACGCCTACGGACCCATCGCCGACAACGCCGGCGGCAACGCCGAGATGAGCGGGCTCGGCCCCGAGGTCCGCGAACGCACCGATGCCCTCGACTCGCTCGGCAACACCACCGCCGCCACCGGGAAGGGATTCGCCATCGGCAGCGCGGCCCTGACGGCGCTCGCTCTGCTGGCCGCCTACGTGGAGGAGGTCCGCGTCGGCATCCACCGCGAGGTGGCCGCTCGGTCCGGCCAGGCCGTCGAGGCCGAGGGACTGCCCGAAGGGTACCGGATCGTCCCGCCCGTCAACAAGAAAGCCGCCATCGTGCACGCGACCAAGCTCACCGGGGCCGAAGGATTGTCCGCCAAAGTGCGCTACACCGTAAGCCTTCTGAAGGCTCCCGGCGCCGATCGGGCCATGCGCATTCCGGGCCTGAAGGGCAAGTACGTTATCAACCAGGTCGGGGACCCCATGCTGGAACCCGAGGAGGGCGCCCTCTGGAGGACTCTCGGGGTCAAAGCGCTGGCCGCGGAACTGAAGGAGGAATCCTTCGAGCGCGAGGACCGGGCCGCCCTCTACATGAAGGCCGGCATGACGGATTACATGCGGAGCTACAACATCACGCCGATGAACCCGCGGTTCCTGGTCGGCGTGTTCTTCGGGGTGCTGCTGGTCTTCGTGTTCAGCTCGCTCACCATGAAGGCCGTGGGCCGCGCCGCCCAGGCCATGGTGCAGGAAGTGCGGCGACAGTTCCGTGAGATCGCGGGCATCATGGAGGGCACCGGCAAGCCCGACTACGCGACGTGCGTCCAGATTTCCACCCGGGGCGCCCAGCGCGAGATGATCCTGCCCAGCATGCTGGCCCTTGTGGTGCCGATCGCCGTCGGTATCCTGCTGGACGTGACCGGGGTGATGGGCCTGCTCGTCGGTGGACTGACCTGCGGCTTCGCCATGGCGATCTTCATGGCCAACGCCGGCGGCGCGTGGGACAACGCCAAGAAATACATCGAAACGGGGGTCCACGGCGGCAAGGGCTCCGACGCGCACAAGGCCGCCGTCAGCGGCGACACCCTCGGCGATCCGTTCAAGGACACCTCCGGCCCGTCGATGAACATCCTCATCAAGCTCATGAGTATGGTGAGCGTCGTTTTCGCCGGGCTGGTCGTCAAGGCGGGGCCGTACGTCTCGGGCCTGCTGGAGCGGGCCTCGAAGGCGATCAGCGGCTGGGGCGGATGACCCACCTGTCCGGACTGGACGTGCACAGCGGCGCCCGGGTATACTCGGGTGCCGCTGTTGAATCTAAGGAGCCTCACGATTCAGAGTCGAGACCTGGCCATTGCCCTCGCGCGGGTGGCCGCCGAAAATCGGTGCCGCGACGTCTTGGTCCTGGACCTTGCCGGCGAGAGCCCCGTGACCGATTACTTCGTGATCGCCACGGGGACCAGCCGGCCGCAAATGAGGACGGTCGCCGCCCGCATTGAGGAATACATTCGCGGCAACGCCGACGTGTCGTGCCTCGGCGAGGAGGGGCTCAAGTCCGATCACTGGGTGTTGCTCGACCTGGTGGACGTGGTGGTGCACGTGTTCGCGCCCGACGCGCGAGCCTACTACGCCCTGGAGCTGCTGTGGGGCGACGTACGCCGGGTCGATTGGGAAACCGGGTGGCACCGGCCCGGCGCCGCGGGAGGCGGAGGCGAAAGCGGCGGGCC
>CAZGEE010000274.1:0-3667 GCA_964525035.1 uncultured Anaerolineales bacterium | reverse complement strand
GCGACGTGGTCCCGCACGAGACGGACCGGCGGTAGGCCCCGCCCCGTTCCCTCGGCGACGCCCGTCGCCGGGCATGCCTCCCCTGCACACCGCCCCCACCTCAGGCGCGGTGATGGCTCTTCATGGCTTGGGGGGGCCGGGTTGCTCCACGAGGACGCCCTGAGCGTCAGGTCCCCGGCTTCAGGACGTGTTGTCTGAAGACCTTCCGGTGGTGGTAACCAGTGATCGCCAAGGTGACGGCAAGCCCGAATGCGTTCGGCCGGCGCAGGCGCGTCCAGATCAGGAGTCCCCAGTAGTGGAAGCGGCCGCGGCCAATCACGCCGAGTCGGACCAGGGAGCGGAGGAACGCCTTGACCTCCGCAAACCCGGTGCGCTGACTCCTCGGGGGCGCCTTGTACTCTCGGAGAAACGTGCGAATGCGCCGGTAATACTCCTTCGGGGCATAGAGTCGCGCCAGGATGCCGCGATATCCCTCGCGCAACCGGTCGGCGTTCATCAGGGTGCGGATGTTCGTGGTGCCGTCGACGTTGTCGCCGGTCGCCAGGCTGACCAGCCGGCCCTCGCGTTGCATGCGGTCGTGAAGGTGCGTGCCGGGGATCGCCTGGAGCAGGCCGACCATGGCCGTGACGATGCCGCTTTTCTGGATGAACTCGACCTGTCGCTGGAAGATCGACGGCTTGTCGCTGTCGAAGCCGACGATGAAGCCGCCCTGGACCTGCATGCCGGCCCGCTGAATGCGTTTCACGTCGGCCACGAGGTCGCGGCCGAGGTTCTGCTTCTTGTTGCACTCGGCCAGCCCCTCGTCGTCCGGGGTCTCCAGCCCGATGAACACCATGTCGAACCCGGCGGCGACCATCATCTCCATCAGCTCGGGATCGTCCGCCAGGTTGATGGAGGCTTCGGTGTTGAACGAGATGTCGGGGTGCTTTTCGCGCCAGGCAATGATGGCCGGCAACAGGTCGGCCTTCAGCGACCGGGCGTTGCCGATGAAGTTGTCGTCCACGAAGAAGATGCCCCGTCGCCAGCCGGCCTCGTACACCCGGTCCAGCTCGGCGATCATCTGCGCCGGCGTCTTGGTCCGCACTTTGTGCCCGAACAGCGAGGTCACGTTGCAGAAATCGCAGTTGAACGGACAACCCCGCGAGTACTGGACACCCAGCCAGCCGTAGCGCTTCAGATCGGCCAGTTCCCACTCGGGCGGCGGCGTCCGGTGCATGTCGGGAAACTCGTCGCTGGTGTAGAGGGGTTTCGGCTCGCCCCGGGCCAGGTCGTCCAGGAAGGGAGGCAAGGTCTTCTCCGCCTCGTTGAGGACGAAGTGGTCCACCTGCTCGAAGGATTCGTGCTCGATGGTGAACAGGGGCCCCCCGGCGACCACCGTCAGGCCCGCGGCCTTGCACCGGCCGATGATCCGTCGGGCCGCCTCGCGCTGAACGGCCATCCCGCTGATGAAGGCGTAGTCCGCCCAGGCCAGGTCCTTCGGCCGCAGCTTGGTCACGTTCAGATCGACCAGGCGCTTGGGCCACTCCGTCGGCAGCATGGCGGCCACGGTCAACAGGCCCACCGGCGGCGAGCCGGCCCGCTTGCCGATGAACTTCAGCGCGTGCTTGAAACTCCAGAAGGTGTCCGGGCACTCCGGATAAATCAGAAGAACGTTCATGGATTACCTCCAGCGAGCGGCGCAAGGCCGCTCCGTCTTCCGCATCATCGCCTGCGCGACCGACCGCTTCGCCGTCCGGGCCTCCGCGGATCGGTCGGCGACGGCAAGCGGATGGTCGGTCGGGCCACCGGGATGGCTTTGCCCAGCAACCGCTCGATCCCTCGCAATTCACCGTGCTGATCCCTGCAGCACAGCAGGATGGCCTCGCCCTGGGCTCCCGCCCGGCCGGTCCGCCCGATCCGGTGGACGTACGTCTCGGCATCGCCCGGCATGTCGTAGTTGATCACGTGGCTGATTCGCTCCACGTCCAGGCCCCGGGCGGCAATGTCGCTGGCGGCCAGCACGCGCGTCTTGCCGTTCCTGAAGTTCTCCAGGGTCCGCGTCCGGGCGTTCTGCGACTTGTTCGAGTGGATGGCCTCGGCCGTGACGCGGCTCCGAGTCAGCCGGTGAGCCACCCGGTCCGCGCCCCGCTTGGTGCGGGTGAACACCAGCGCGCGGGTCACCGCCGGATCGTCGACCAGGTGCTTCAGGAACGTCGCCTTCTGGTGCGACTCGACGAAGTAGACGGCTTGCTCCACCGTGTGGGTCGCCGGAGATTCCGGAGCCACCCGGATTTTCACCGGCGCCTTCAACAGCGTGCCGGCCAGCGCCTGGATCTCCCGGGGAATGGTCGCCGAGAACAGCAGCGTCTGTCGCCGGGCCGGCAACCGGGCGATCAGGAGGCGGATGTCGTGGATGAACCCCATGTCCAGCATGCGGTCCGCTTCGTCGAGAACGAACGTCTCCACCTGCCGCAGGCTGAGAAGTTTCTGGTTCAGCAGGTCCAGCAACCGGCCCGGCGTGGCCACGAGGATGTCCACGCCCCGGCGGAGCGCTCGCTCCTGCGGGGCTTGCTTCACGCCGCCGAAGACGACGGTGTGTCGCAGGCGCGTGTGCCGCCCATAGGTGCGGAAACTCTCACCGATCTGGGCCGCCAGTTCGCGGGTCGGCGCCAGGATCAGCGAGCGAATCGGCCGGGGACCCTTCTTGTGGGCGGACGCTCGGCCGTGGAGGCCCTGGAGGATCGGCAGCGCAAAGGCCGCGGTCTTGCCGGTTCCCGTCTGGGCGCAGCCCAACAGATCCCTGCCCTCGAGGATCGGGGGAATCGCCTGTTCCTGAATCGGGGTGGGATCCGTGTAGCCTTCCGAACGGACGGCGTGCAACAGGGGCTCGATGAGCCCTAGATGATCAAATGGCATCAGGTGGGGTCTACTTTCCTTAGACGTTTTCAACTGCTCCGTGGCGCGAACTGCTGCCGCGCCAAACAGCACTTTACCACACACCGCGACGCGAAGCAAGAAACTTCTGTCCATCATAAATATCAGCGCCCGCCGGCCGACCGGTTTTCAGCCTCGCCGCCCGGTCGAGGCGACTCAATGAGCGGTTCCTGCCGGCCCCGGCGCGCCAAAGCGCGCGTTCCAAGACCATCGGAGCGCGGTGATCCGGTCCCTGACCGCGGGCGGCTTCAGCCTCTGCCCGGCCGAGTTCCGGCACTGGAGTTACTGCCGCGACCTGTGACGGGGAGGCAACGGGCGCGCAGCGGCCGGCGGGCGGCGATGAGTGCATCTCATGGACCGGCCCGCGCCCGGGCCATAACGCTCGCAGGGTCAGGGAGCAGAACGGGTCGATCCGGCCTGCCCGCCCCTCGGTCGTCTGCATGCGCCTTTCCCTCGCGCGGCGGATGGGTTTGGGTGTCCTTGCCGGGGGCCGGCGCCGGGTTTGCATTCATGCCGGGTGCGGGCTATACTTTTTTGATGTTCGCCTGGGCCTGTTCGGGAGCCGGGCGCTTATGCTTTCGAGCCCCACGGTCGGGCGGCACTTCCGTGTGTTCCGGAAATTCGGAGACCCATTCATGACGGCTCGAACGCTTCTTTCCTTTTTCGCGGCGCTGGCTTTCGCGGGCCTGCTTTGCGCCGCGGCCAGGGCGGCGGAGTATCACGTGGACGCGGCCAACGGGAGCGACACCGCCGG
>CAZGEE010000273.1:0-3674 GCA_964525035.1 uncultured Anaerolineales bacterium | reverse complement strand
GGGATCGGGCTGGTTCGGAGTGTTCAGGTCGCGTCCGGGACCGGGCTCCTTGGTCCGGCTCGGGTACTCTGCCAACGGGTATTCGGCAAGCGCACCGAGCACCGACGGCCGGCGCGGGTAGCGCGAAAAGTGAAAGTCGCTGTACGTGTACTCTTTGCCCCAGACGCCGCTCTCGCTGCCCCAGGGGAGGGCATACCGCACCCGGACGGCCGAAGAGGAAATCACACTCCCCTCGGATTTCAGGTCGCTTATACGAGCTTCCAGATTGCGGATCGGCTCGTCGCAGCCCACCACGACCTTGCCGGAGAAGATGCCATTGCGTGCGGCCACGATGCGCAGTGGATACAGCCGCTCGGTGGGCCCGGCAAAGTCGAGGTCGAAGTCGGTCGCCAGGGGATCGCTGTTCCACACCTGCAACCCGGACGGGCGGACGGCCTCGCAGGAAATGCCGTCCGAGGCGTCGGACCGGAGCTGGGCATGCAGGCCCTCGCACGTGTTGAATGCCAGATTGTAGACCGAGCCTTTACGCCCCGGCGACTCGGACTTCAGTTCCTCCACCGCCGCGCCATACGGGGCCCGGACGATCTCGACGGCCAGGACGTTGATCCCCTCCCGGAGGAAGCGCGCCGGGATGGAGATCTCCATCTCGCGCCGCCGCAGGGCGAGACGGCGCCGGCGCTCCGGCGTGAGTTTCGTCTTGTACAGGTTCCAGTCGACGAGCAGTTCGCCCTTGCTGTTGACGAAGGCCTCGCGCGGGTATGGCTCGGCCAGGGTATCGGGAGTCAGCGGTCCTGAGGGCAGGTGGCGTCGGGCAACCTCCCTGCCGTTGAGCCAGATCGCCGCACCCCCGTGGTAATGGAGCGTGAAGGACAGGGGAGCGGCCTCGGCCGGGTTCGTGACGGTGAACCGGCTCCGCATGCAGAGCCGCGCGAGATACGGCGTGCGAGCCACGATCCGGGCGGGCCCGCGGAGCCACGTGCTGTCGTCGAAGTCCGCGGTCCCCCAGTTCTTTGGAGGAGGGGCCGTCTCGCGGTCGAGCCAGTCCGAGATGCGGACCCGCTTGAGCCCTTCCGCCGTCGCGACCACAGGCGGTTTCAACGTGTGATGGAGCCGCCAGAAACCGGTCGTGTCGAGCACCACCGTGCCGCCGATCGAGGTCTCTGAGGCGGGCTCGGCTCGCTCAGCGGCCTGTCCCGTCGCGGGCTCCGCAGAAGAAGGGGAACTTACGAACAGGACGACCGGCAGGAGCAACCAGGCGGAGTGACGTAGAGATCTCACCACAAGCTGTTCCCTCACAAGGAAAGAAAACCGTATTTGCCGCGTTCTGGGCCGCCAACAGGAATTCGGCGCTGCATGGGATGGGAGTTAAACCGGCGGGCCGGCGGCTCGGTTTCTCCGAAAAGCGGCCGGCTGGGAGAGGTTTATCTCCAGTGACTTGGTATCCGGGGACAGAGAAGGACTTCGCCGGGCCGAAATTGAGGCCTATCGGAGAATCGTCGTGCGACGGCACACGAAGGCCAGGGCCGCGGTGCCGAAGGTCAGCAGGCTCAAAGACAGGGGCTCCGGGATGATCGGGTAATCCCCCGCGCCGGGGCCGTGGACGTATTGCACCGGCGTCTGGTCTTCGATCCGGGCTGCGGCGTATCCGAACCACTCGTCGAAGGTGAGAATGCCGTCGGAATCGCCGTCGGCGGGAAGCGATGGGGCCAGGCCCTCGATCAGCAGGCCGCTGAACGCGCTGTAGGGGTATCCGCTGTACGCGGACTCCCTCTCTCCGCAAGCGCCCATGAACAGGATATTGTCGAGCCGGTTCAGGTCCTCCGTTCCCCCGACCCAACCGCCACCGTAGCACGTGTCGGCGATGGCGAGCACGGTCGCGTCCGAGGTCACGCCGCCCAGGGCGTCGGCCAGTTCGTCGTCGGTGCAGCCGGGCCCGCTGAGAAACGCCAGCGTTTCCTCGTACGTGTCCTCGGCCCACCCGGCGGCCTCGTCCCCGTCGTCGTCCGTGCAGGCCCCGCCGTGCCCGCTGTAACAGAACACCGCGAGGTCCCCTGGTCCGGCCGAGTGGAGCCACGTCAGGTCCGAGAGCACGTTCGGCCCGCTTCGATCCTCCAGCAGCCGACTGTGCACGGTTTCCGTGGCCCACCAGTCGGCGAGCCGGCCGTGAAGACCCTGGACGTCGGTAAAAAAGCCGTCGTTGCCGACCCCCAGGAACCAGATTTCCCTGCCCGCGGCCGGTGTTGCGAGCAGGACGCAGCTCGCAAGCAGCGCGATGGTTACAGCAA
The DNA here is from genome assembly GCA_964525035.1 of uncultured Anaerolineales bacterium. Classification (GTDB taxonomy): domain Bacteria; phylum Planctomycetota; class Phycisphaerae; order FEN-1346; family JAACEH01; genus CAZGEE01. The sequence continues at coordinate 1,389 of CAZGEE010000273.1, read as the reverse complement.
CGAGACCGCGAGAAGGGGGCTTTTTGCACCTGCCATGGTGCGCGGTTCGTGAAAGCATCCTCGGCGATCCTTTCTTCACCAGGGTCTGCATCACATCCGGGCAGTGCGCCGGTCCGCCCTGCGCCCGCCCGGCCGCCTCATGATGTTTCCGCCGGCGTGTTTGCTCGCGCGACAGGGACGGGCAGGCGAGGTCTTCGGCCCCGCCTGCCCGTGTGCAATCCGATGTCGCGACTACTTCCGTCTCGACCTCACTAGGCCGAGGCATCCCAACCCGAGCAGGACCATCGTGGCCGGCTCGGGAACGGCGCTCACGGCCAGGTTGTCGTACGCCATGTAGTTCTCGTCTACCTCGATGTAATCGTCCGTCAGCAGCACGACGTTATCCAGCCCGACCCCCGCGCTTTCCATCGGAACATCTTCCGCGAGGGGGGCGCCGTCCAGCAGAATGGAGACCAGATCGGTCTCGAAGTCCATCTCGAACGCCAGGTCCATCCACTGTTGCGGCGCCCAGGCGCCGGCTCCGTTGCCCGTCGTTCCCACGGTGCCGTCCCACACGAACTGGGCGTAGCTTACCAGGGTGGCCCCGTCGTACAACGCCACCACCCAGTCGGCCTCCCAGCCGTGCGAAATGAAGACCTCCTGGGTCACGGTGACCTGGGGCAGGCTCGCCGTGACGTCGTCGAAATACTGCTCGGCCCCGTAGTAGAAGCCACCGTCCCAGGCCCCGTCGGCATAGACGACCGCGGCCGGGTCGCCGTCGACGTCCTCCACCATCACGTCTTCGTCGGCGTACCATCCCTGCTGGCCGTCCAGCGGACCCGCGACGTACCCTTCCGCCGTTTCGAATCCGCACGTATACACCACGCCCCCCTGGGCGGCCCCCGACGCCGCCAACAGCAAGACCACCGCCGTCACCACGCAACCTGAACGCATCGCTCTCCCCCTTTCTGACACTGGACAATGAAACTCGTGTACGTGCTCCGCTTGCTTCTTTCCCGCAACGTTATTCCGTTTGACCCTTTGGCCCCCCTCCAGTGGGGCTCCCCCGCCGGCTTGGGATGCTCCTTCTGCGGCACGGTACGTCGCCGCTCAATCGGGCCGTCCTGGAGTGGTTCTCCGTCCCCGGCTTGGCTTTCTTCGCAGGTCGGTTTGATGGACACGACCTGGCCACCTTCACGACATGGCCAAGGGGCAAACGGCGTGCCACGGGTTTTCCCGGCTTGGTGGACGAACGCTAAGTGCACTCACCGGTGGGGCTTGCGGACGCCGTGTTGCACAGAATCAACTTCGGCGGCCCAAACGGACGCCGTCGCTTTCGAGTCCCTTGTGGTGATTTCCGGCAGCGCTCCGGCACGGGCGAGGTAGGCTGCGGCATGAATCGGGGGTTGC
>CAZGEE010000272.1:0-3686 GCA_964525035.1 uncultured Anaerolineales bacterium | reverse complement strand
AGAAACGCCGGCCGAGAAGTGGAGTTCGCTGCCACCGCGGGTTACCAGACTTCGAGTTCGAGCTCGAGAAAGATTTCGTTCCGTTCGTGAACCTTGGCGCGGATCTGGTCGATGAGATCGCGCACGTTCTTGGCAGTGGCATCGTCGCCGGCCACGAGGTAGTTGGCATGCTTGCGGGAGACAACCGCCCCGCCGACGCGGGTTCCCTTGAGGCCGGCCTGGTCGATCAGCGCCCCGGCGCTCATGCCCCGCGGGTTCTTGAAGATGCACCCGGCACTGCGATAGGCCACGGGCTGGGTGTTCTTCTTGTGGAACCAGACTTCCTTCATCATCTTGGCGATGCGACGCTCGTCGTCGCCGATCAGCCGCAGCTCCACCTCGAGGATGAACCGGGCGCTGATGTTGCTCGTCCGATAGCCGAACGCGAGGTCGTCCTTCTCCCGGTAGAACACCTGGCCATGGGTGTTCATGACCTTGACCCGCTCGACGGACTGGCCGATGTCGCCGAAGGCCCCGCCGGCGTTCATCTTGACCGCGCCGCCGACCCAGCCGGGAATTCCCACCAGCGGTTCGAGACCGGAGAGCCTCGCCTCGGCCGCCCCTCGGACCAACTTCGAGAGACTCAGACTCGCCCCAGCGCGAGCCAGCTCCTCCTCGTTCGAGAACCCGGCGAACTGTTTCGCATCGAGCCGAATCACGGCGCCCTTCACCCCCTCGTCCGGCACCAGAATGTTCGACCCGTTGCCGAGGACGCGCATGGGCAGCTCCGCCTCAGCGCATCGTTCGGCGACCGCCTTGAGCTCCTCCTCGCTGCGCGGCTCAAGAAAATACTCCGCGGGCCCGCCGATCTTGAACGTGGTCATCGGGGCGAGCGGCTTGTCGCGCTCGACGATCTGCTCGAAACCCTTGAAGACGTTCATCTGCCCTCACTTCCCACCGCGATGCTCGCGGGTTTATCCCGGGCCGGCTTCTCCGCAACCCGGCCGAGACCTCTCTACTTGCCGGCCGCGCCCGCCGCCTCGCTCAGACGATGGAGAACCCGGTCGGCCACCTGGTACACGCTGCCCGCGCCCATCGTAACGAGACAATCACCCGGCCGCAACTCCGACGCCAACTCGTCTGCAATCGCATCGAAGCCCGGAAGGTACCGCGCGTGCCCGCCCGCCCGGCGAATTTCGCTTACGAGGTCCTCCGCGCTCACCGCCTGCTTCTCCGCCTCGCTGTCCCGAACGAAGTAGATGTCCGGAACCAGTGTCACGTCGGCCAGGCCAAAGCTCCGGGCAAAGTCGGCCATCAGGAACCGGGTCCGGCTGTGCTGGTGCGGCTGAAAGACCACCCAGAGGCGTTCCGGCTCGTACGTGTCGAGGACGGTCCGCAACGAGGCCTGGATCTCCGTGGGGTGGTGGGCGTAATCGTCGATCACGGTGATACCGCGCGAGACGCCCTTGAACTCCATGCGCCGCCCGACGCCGCCGAAGGTCGCCATGGCCCGGAGAATGGCGTCCACGTCGGCCCCGCAGTGATACGCCAGTGCAGCCGCGGCCAGAGCGTTCATCACGTTGTGCCGCCCCGGCAGCCGGAGCTGCGCCTCCCCGAGGGAACGCCCCCCGTAGACGAGACCAAACCGGCATCGCCCGCGGAACCATTGCAGGCCCTCGGCGCGCCACTGCAACTCGCCGCCTTCGATCCCGAACTTCTCGGTCGAGGCGGCCACGTCGCCCACGGCCCTCGACACGTTGCGGTCCTCCCCGTTGACCACAAGCACGCCGTCGCCCGGCACCCGCGACGCGAAGGCCGAAAAGACCTCCATGACCGCGTCCAGGTCCGGGTAGCAATCCGGGTGGTCGTGCTCGACGTTCAGGACCGCGGCCACGCGGGGCGAGAGATTCAGGCACGAGCGGTCGAACTCGCAGGCCTCGGCAACGAAGTGTTCCCCTCCCCCGGCCCGACTTCCGCCACCCAGCTGCGGCACGTTGGCGCCTACCACATAGGACGGATCCAGCCCGGCCAGCGTGAGCATGTAGGCGAGCAATGCGGTGGTGGTGGATTTCCCGTGCGTCCCGGCCACCGCCACACCGTGGCGCGTCCGCATGACCTCACCTAGAAGGGCGGCATACTTCACGACGGCGATGCCGCGCTCCCGGGCCGCGACCCGCTCGGGATTCGCTTCGCCGATGGCGGCGCTGACGACCACGCGATCGACCTGCTCGGGCAGGTTCTCCGGGCGCTGGCCCACCATGACCGACGCGCCGATGCGCTCGAGGTATTCGATCTCGGCCGTCTTTCGGCGGTCCGAGCCGGAGACCGCCGCCCCCTCCCGGAGCAGAAGGGCGGCGAGCCCGCGCATGCCGCAACCGCCGATGCCGATGAAGTGCACACGCTGGCCTTCGAAGGCGTGGCCGGTCGGGTGAACCGGAAAGATTCTCGCGGCGTCTTCACTCATCGAACGCAGTGTAGAGACTCCCGCACCGGGTGTCAATCTCAGGGCCGACGGCCGGGGCCAAGTGTGTCAATCGGCCTTCTCACGAAGAAAGTCGACGATGGCAGAGGCCACGCTCTGGGCCGCCTTGCGATGCGCCAGCCCGCGGGAGACCTCGGCCATCGCATGCCGCTGCTCCGGCGACTCCATCAGTCCCGGCACTACCTGCCACAGAGCTTCCACGTTGCGGCCCGCGTCGCCCTGGTCGTTCACGACCACGGCCGCGCCGGCCTCCGCGAGAACGCGCGCGTGGCGCTCCTGGTGACGGTCGCGGTGGTACGGGTACGGAACCAGCACGGCCGGCAACCCCAGGGCCGTGAGTTCCGCCACCGCGGAGGCCCCCGCCCGGGTCACCACGAGGTCCGCCGCGGCGTAGGCCCGGCCCATCTCGTCCAGGTAGTCCCGGACGTGATAATGCTCGAGCGCCCCGGCCGGCGACCAGCGGACCCGGTCGAGGCCGGTCTCCCCCGTCAGGTGCAGTACCTGCCAGCCCTCGATCCGGAGGATCCGCTCCGCCATTCGAATGAATGCCTCGTTCAGGTTGCCGGCCCCGGTGCTGCCCCCGGTTACGACGAGCGTGTGCCGGTCGGGATCGAGCCCGAGCAATTGCCGGGCCGCCCGGGGCTCGAGGCCGAACAGCGAGCTTCGAAGCGGGCAGCCGAGCGCCTCGACGCGCCCGCCGCAGTGCAGCCCCGCGACGGTCTCGGAGAACTGGCAGAACACGGCGGTCGCCCCGGGCACCAGTCGGGCGTTCGCCCGGCCCACGGCGATGTCCGGGTTCAGCAGAAAGGTGGGCACCCCCCGGCGCTGGGCCTCGCGCACCGCCGGGTACGAACCGAATCCGCCGAGACCGACGACCGCCTGCGGGCGAAATGACGCGAGGTGCTTCCGCGCCTGGGCCTTGGCTCGGGCAAGCCGCAGAAGGAAACCGGGCCAGCGCCAGGGCGTCCGCGGCATTCCCACGACCGGGGAATACGCCACCTCCCAGGGCTCCGCCTGCAGGACCCGCCGGTCGATGGCCCGCTGCGTCGCGAAGAACAGGATCTCCACGTCCGGCAGGAGATCACGAAGCGCCTCGGCTACCGCCAGGCCCGGGTAAAGGTGGCCTCCTGTGCCGCCGCCCGCGAAAAGAACTCTCATGTGTCCCCGCCCCGTCCTTCTGATTAACCCCGTGCCCCGGCACGAGGAGCCACAACAGGCCTCGTTG
>CAZGEE010000271.1:0-3691 GCA_964525035.1 uncultured Anaerolineales bacterium | reverse complement strand
ACCGCGCCTAGGGTCTCGGCTTCGTCGCCGAGGCGGCCGATGGGGCCGTCAAGGTCACCTGCCGGAGGACGAACTACAAGCAGCACCTCTATTTCACCGGCCCGGCCAACGACGTGCTCCGGTATTCGGCTGCGAGCAAGGACAACGAGCTGACCGGCTCCGGGCAGCACGCCGACGTCTTCCAGAGCTGGGGCGGCGAGAAGAACCGCATCATCATCCGCAACAACCGGGCCTATGGCAACTCCGCCCAGCAGTGGCTTGCCCAGGACAAGGTGATGCGGAACGTCGCCTTCTACAACAACCTGCTCGACGCCTACTACGAGACCGGGTGGGCGGTCATGCTCAGCGGACGGTACGAGAACTTCGTCATCGAGCACAACACGATCTGGAACTCCACCTCGAGCATCATCCTGCGCAAGGAGGTCTTCGAGCACGGAAAGAACCGGAACTTCGTCATCCGGAACAACATCCTCGGCACCGGCACCGGGCTGGCCGGGCTGGAGAACTCCGAGCAGTTCACCACCGACTACAACATCTACGACTACTACCGCAACGACGCCGCCGGCATCGGCCCGCACTCGAAGGCCACCAACCCGGAGAACAACCGGCCCACCGAGTCCGGGCTGTTCGCCCACGTGAAGACCCGCCGCAGCGAATCCGGCCGGATCGACTACTACGCCGAGGGCGGCGACTTCAGCCCGGGGCCGGCGTCCCCGGCCGTGGACGCCGGCTCCGACGCCTCGGGCATCGACTACGACCTGAACTGGAACCCGCGCGACGCCCAACCCGACGTCGGCGCCTTCGAGTACCGGAAGACCGAATAGCCGGGCCGCGCGGCCCCACGGGGCGCCATAGTTTGGCAGTTCGCCGTTGCTCGGAAGATGGTTTGCCAGGGCGCCACGACGGCAAGCATCGCCGGATCGTCAAGCTCCGGCCCGACGGAAGCGACTGGGCGCGTACGGACCTGTACTATACGCCGGCGTGGCAGGTGCTCGAGGAGCGGGCCGACGACGGCATCGACACGGCGAACAAGGACACGCCGGTGACCGACGTCCGGTACCAGTACGTCTGGGACACGCGCTACGTGGACGCCCTGGTGTGCCGGTCCGGACCGCCCGATCTCGCGTGGCTGGAATCGCGAAAAGGCTTGCCGATCTGTTGAGCCGTGGTAGACTCACCGGAAAGGCCGATCGAGCCCGTCGGCCGGAGGTCGCTGCGGGAATCCAGGACCAATCGACCCAGGCAACTCCAGGGAAGGTATGATGAACGAGACCTTCATGAACACGGTGCGGCGGTTCTTCACGCCGGAGGGCCTCTTCGGGCTTGCCGGCGGAACCCTGAGCCCGACGAAGATGAAGCTCCTGGCGATCCTGGCCGTCCTGGTCGCCGTGGCCGGGCTGATCCTGTGGTCGAGCCGCACCTTCCGCGAGCGCTTCCGCGCGCGAGTGGCCAAGGGCGGCTGGCGAGGCATCGTCCTGACGATTCTCGCCGCCTCGTACAAGCTGCTGCTTGTCTTCATGATCGCCCGGTTCATCGTGGTGGCCATGGGCTACCAGGCCCGGGTGTTCGAGCACGCGCACGGGCGGATCACTCGCGAGAACCGCTCGGCCGTGCTGATGAAATGGGGCTCGCCGCACGAGCAACGCGAACTGGGCGTCACGTTCACCCGCAAGCGCACCTGGGTCACGCGCCAGCTCAAGCTGCCGGATGAGCTCGACCGCGAGGGCCGCGTCATCGAGGGGCGCATCTTCAGCGAGTCCTACTGGAAGGACGAAGAGCAGCCCGTCCAGGCCGTCGAGGGAAAGATGCCCAAGGTCATCAGCACGCGCGACGAGGAGCGCGACGTCGCCGTCGAGCAACGGGCGATCCGCAGCGCCGAGGTCGACGTCACCGTGATCAACAACCCGCGCCGCCTGGGCGGCGCGAACTATGCCGGTTACGAGGACCAGTGGCGCATGCGGTACACCGTGGCCGGCGAACAGGACGAGCCGATCACCGCCCACATGGCCACCCCCTGCCGAGCGACCGGGACCTGTACAACAATTTCCGGCTGACGGTCGACGGTGCCAGCGTGCTCGACGAGGTCAAGACCGAGGGCACGTTGATGAGCTGGGAGGTCGAGCTGGAGCCGAAAGAGGAGGTGACGGTCGAGATCGCGTACGACTCGCGCGGCCTGGAGCACCTGCGGTACATCCCGAAGCGGATGACGCCGACCGCGCATTACCGCGTCGCCATGACCCTGAAGGGCTTCTGGGACGCCAAAATGGACTACCCCATCGGTTCGATGCCCGCGCGGGAAACCCTGCAGGAGATGACCGGGGACGCCTACACCCTGCATTGGGCCCTGGACAACGCCCTTACGAGCTACGACATCGGCATCAAGCTCCCCGAGGCCCGGCAGCCGAACTACCACGTCGCCCACCTGCTGCAGGAGGCGCCGCTCGGCCTGCTGATGCTGCTGGTGCTGCTGATTGTTCCGCGGATGATCCGGGGTCGGGCCGTGGCCGTGTCGGTCGTGCTCATCCTGGCCGTGGCCTACTATCTGTTCTACACGTTCATGGGCCGCCTGGCCGACCTGGGGCTGGACTTCGCCCCGGCGTTTCTCGTTTCCGCGGTCGTGCTGCTGGGCGTGGTGACCTTCTTCCGCGGACAGGACAAGAGCGGGACGTTCCTGCGCGTCCAGGACGTCGTGGCGTTCGCGGTCCTGGCGGTGCTTTACCCGCTGGCCGTGGTGAGCGAGGACACGGCGTTCTGGATGCAACTGTTCTCCATCGCCCTGCTGCTCTATCTCTGCGGCTTGACCGTGAGGAAGGCCGTCGACGCGATGCGCGACCGCGCCACCCCGGCGGGTCAAGGCCCCCTGCCCGAGTAGCCCAGGCACGCGGACCCAGTCGGCTCCCTCGCCGATTTTGACCGCGCTGCGCACCCCGCCCGCGGTGTTCAACCAGTCCCGCGGGAAGCGCTGAACGAAACGAGTCCTCTGGTAAGGGAGCTCTCATGCGACGGACCTTTCTCGCCGCCCTGACGGCCGTTCTGTTTCTCGCCGCGAGCGCCGCGGCGGCAACCTATTACGTGGACTACGAGGCGGGCGATGACGCCGAGGCCGGCACCAGCAAGGCGTCGGCCTGGAAACATTGCCCGGGCGACCGCGCCGCAACGGGGAAACCGGCGGCGGCCCAGCTCCAGCCCGGGGACCTCGTCCGCTTCAAGGGCGGGGTGATCTACCGCGGCAGCATCGAGGTCACCCGCTCCGGCGCCGAGGGCCGGCCGATGGTCTACGACGGCAACGCCGACGGCGCCTGGGGCGACGGCAAGGCCGTCATCAGCGGCTCGGTCCCGTTCGAGAACCTGACCCGGTGCGCCGGCGCCGCCGCGGCCGGGGGAAATTCCGACTTCCGAAAGATCTATCGCACCTCGGTCCCGAAAGGGGCGAGCTGGAAAAGCCTGAACGTCTGCCAGGGGTTTCGGCACCTGGCCGTCAGCCAGGATCCAAACCCGGCCGACCCGATTTTCCAGGAGGATACCTCCCATTATCACACCTCCGAGCCCGGTGCGGTTCAGACCCATTCGACGATCCGCACGGAGGCGCTGGGCGGTATCGGCGAGAACAGCGGGCGGCCGCTCATCGCCATGTTCGACGGCACACGGCACTCGGCCGCCATCCACGAGATGACCCGCGGGGCGGAGGTGC
>CAZGEE010000270.1:0-3691 GCA_964525035.1 uncultured Anaerolineales bacterium | reverse complement strand
GTGTCGGCCCGCGGCTCCCACTACCTGCACTACGAGCCGGTGGCCGACGCGGGCCGGTTTACCGCGACGGTCATTCGCGAAACCCTGGAGGCCGAGGGCATCTCCGTGGCCGGGCGCGTGGTCCGGCGCCGGGTGTGGACCGACCGGTGGCGTCTGCCGGAGGAGATGACCGTCCACCTGGTGCACCGCTCGACCCTCGCCCAGACGGTCCGGGTGGCGAATCGACGGAGTCAGAACCTCTACGCCGAGTGCATCCTGCGGGTTCTGGGCGCCTACGGCGGAAGCGACGACCAACGATGGCCGAGCGCCGAGGCCACCTGGCAGCGCGGCGGTCGCGAGGCCCTTCGGAGCATGAAGCGGCTCGGCGTTCGCACGCAAGGCTGGATCGTGGCCGACGGCAGCGGACTGAGCCGGAGGAACCGGCTGACCGCCGGCGGGATCACCGACCTGCTCGCGGCGATGGCCCGCGGCCCGCAGGCCGACGCGTGGAACCGTTCGCTGCCCGCGTGGGGCGAGGAAGGCACCTCGCTGCGGCACCGCCCGCCGGACCACGTTCTGGAGGGTCGGGTGGTCGCCAAGACCGGCAAGCTGCACGATGCCCGGGCCTTGAGCGGATACGTCACCACCCGCGCGGGGCGGCGGCTCGCGTTCTCCTTGCTGGTCAACCGGGTCGAGGGCATCCACTGGCCCGTGCTGGCCTGGCAGGCCGACCTGTGCCGGAGGCTGGTGGACTATGACGCAGGGGACGGTTCGGGGCCGTAGGTTGGAGACCGGCTCCCGGTTCGGCGACTTCCGGGGAAACCCCGAGCGAGGCCTTCGCCGCCGATCCCGCACGCGAACGTCGCGGTCATTCGGACAGGCTGTCGAGCTTCCGGCGGATGATCCGCGCCGCCTCGGTCCGCTCCGGGGTGTCCTTCCCTTTGCTCAGGGCCTTGAGGATCTGCTTGCACGCGGCGCTCACGCCGTCCTGGTCGGCCTCGGCGGTGCCGACCGCTTCAAGTTTCTTCTTGGCTTTGCCCAGGATGTGGGCGTCCTCGGAGAAGTTGATCATCGGGTAGACGTAGCAGACGAGCGCCTGCCTGACGTTGCCGGCGGCCAGGTGGGCATCGCCCTGGGCCACCATGACGTTACAGGCCAGGTCGGGCCGCGCCCGCTTCAGGTAGCTGTAGAGCCGATTGTAGATCTTGATGGCCAGCTCGGGCCGCTCGCTGCACTCCAGGAACGTTCCCACGAGGGCCACCGTGTAGTCGGGGAACTTCTTGAGCGTCTGGTCGGCCAGCCGCCGGGCCCATGTGACGGCCTGTTCGGAGTCCAGGCTCCGGTCCTCGGCCATCCGGACCACGATCTGCCACACGCGGCCGTTGAACTGGTTCGCCTTGAGGGCATCGACCAGCAGGCCCTGGACCACCTCGGCGCGCTTCACGGGCTCGTCGCCCTCGACGGTCTCGGGCAGGTGCTCGCGGGCCCACAGGGCGGCATCGGCCAGAGCGTAACTCGCCTCGATGTCTTCGAGCGAGGCCCTGCGGCCCCCGGTGAAGACGGCGGCGGTCATCTTGATCTCGGCCTCGATCAGTTCCGACGCTTGCCAGTTTCCCTTGCCGCGCACGTTCGTCGGGTCGAAGGCCGAGCCGAGGTAGTAGCGGTTGTTTCGGTACCGGCCGCAGGAGAAGTCCCACCGGGCGCGACGTTTCGCGGTGAAAAGGCCCGTCCAGGCATGGCCCTCCTGGCTGCGGCCCTGGCCGTGCATGTAGATGGCCGGCACGCCGTGAAGCCGATAGACCTGCTCGGTGAAGTACGCCTGTTCCATGCAGACGCCGCCCAGGCGCTGGATGTTCTCCAGCGTGTAGGGTATGCCCTCGCCTTTGCCGTGGGCCGGGCTGAGCTTCTGGGTCCACGGCACATTGCGGTAGATGCCGTACGCGTCGCCCAGGTTCGTGACGTTGCGGAGCACCCACAGCCGCTCCTCCGGCGTCACGCGCGAGTGCACCACGAAGACCGACAGCTCGAAGGGCAGCCCCCACGGCTTGATGACCATCTGCCGCTCGTGTTGGAAATAGTACTTGTACAGCTCGATCATGTGGTCGTCGCTCAGCGCCCCGCACGCCTTGTCGACCCAGTGGTAGCCCCGGAAATCGTCCCAGACCACCGCGAAGGCGATGCAGAACTCGCGATGCTCGGCGAAACGTTTTTCGTCGACCTCGCGAAGACGCTTGAGAACCTTCAGCGCCTCCAGGGGCCGGTCGCCGTCGTCCAGGGCGTGGAGGAATCGGCCCAGGTACTTCCGGTCCTCCAGCAGGAAGGCGAGCGTGTCGGCGTCGCCGCCCTCGGCGGCCAGCCCGGCGGCGCCGCGCAGGGCGAGCAGTTGCTCCAGCTTCGCGCTGCGGCCCCGGCGCTCCTTGCCCGCCAGGAGGACCACCTCCCGGAGCGCCTCGTCGGCCGCGGTGACCGCCTCGGCCGCGCTGCCCGATCCGGCCAGCAGGGCCTCTTTAACCCGGGCGTACAATTCGGGGCAATCCTCGTAGGGGCACGTTTCCTCGCCGGCATGAGCCGTCGCCGCGAGGATGCAACATAGCAAGGCCGGAGCGCATCGAAGCGTCATCGGGTGCCTCCTCGTCCTGGGTCCACGGGACCGGTGCGGGTGGCGGGCAACGGGGGACTTCGCCGAGATGGCCTGTCGCTTCGGAGCCTCCGGCATGCCGCCGCCAAGACATCGGAATAATACCCGACGCTTATGGGATTGCAAAGGATGGATTTCCCGCGGCGTGCCCAGGCGGTCAGAGCACGCGTCGGGCCTTGACGCACGCCCCGTAGTACCGGGCGCTCAGCTTCGGCGTCCGCTCCAGCGTCTCGAAGTTCACGTAGTGCAGGCCGAACCGATCGTGGTACCCGTGCGACCACTCGAAGTTGTCCAGCAGCGACCAAGCGAAGTACCCCTTCAGCGGCAATCCCTCGGTCACCGCCCGGTGGGCCGAACGGAGGTAGAGCCGGTAGTACTCCGCGCGGTCGAGGTCCAGAATCCTTCCGCCGGTGACCGCGTCGTCGCCCACCGTGCCGTTTTCGGTGACGTACAGCTTCGGGTAGCCGTACTCCTCGTGCAGGAGCTTGACGCCCCAGTAGATGGCCTGCGGCACGAAGAGCACCCAGTCGGCCCGGCCCCGGGGATAGCTGTCGGGGAAGGGCAGTGTGGCGTATCCGCTGCCGGGTTCCCCGGCGGTGGAGGGGGTCATCTGGATCGGCGCCGCGACGTTCTCCACGCCGCCCGGGGCGGTCATGTTCGCCGTCGAGTCCGCGCCCGGCGCCTCGACGAAGATGCCCCGGTAGCAGTTCAACCCGATGAAGTCGCACGGGGAGGCGATGCGTTCCATGTCGCCCGGCTCCACCGGCGGGCCCTCCTCGCCCATCGCCTCCAGCCACCACGCCGGGTACCGCCCGCGGGTCATCGGCTCGAGCATGGGGCCGTTGTCGTGGACGAACGCCTTCCGCGTTGCCTCGACGTGCTCGTCGGTCTCCATGACGGGCACGAACACCCGGGCGTTGTGCGGCGTGCCGACTTCCGCCCCCGGACCGCCGTGGGCGCGCACGGCCTCGACGCCGTAGCCGTGCGCCAGGAGGCAGTGGTGCTGGACGCGGTTGACCACCGCGCGCGGTTCCTTCGCGCCGGGAGCGTGGAACCCCGCGTCGTAGCCCGCGA
>CAZGEE010000269.1:0-3696 GCA_964525035.1 uncultured Anaerolineales bacterium | reverse complement strand
ACAACGGGCACACCGCTGGCCATCGCCTCCAGGACCACCTTCGGGCACCCTTCCGTATAAGACGGCAAGACAAACACGTCGGCCGAACGGTACAGCCGCGCGAGTTCGTCGTGCGGCGTCCAGCCGAGAAACGTGACCCACTCCCCGAGGTGCATGTCCGCGGCCATCTGCTCAAACACGGGCTTCCTGGCCCCGCTCCCGGCCAGGTGAAGCCGGAAGGCCACGCCCTCGTCGGCCAGCCGCCCCGCCGCCTCGAACAACTCGACGAGCCCCTTCGAGTAATTCATGGCGCCGACGTAGAGGACGCGTGGCGTGCTTGGCTGGCCCGGAGCGGCATCCTCCGCCACATCCTCCGCGTGGTACGTGGAATCGGTGATCTGCACGACGCGCGGGTTCCCCCCGCCGTAGCGCCGCCATAACTCATAGCCGTTGGCGAACGTCACCCGGGCCGTCCGGACCATCGCCAGGACCAGCAGCCGGTGCAGTCCCGCCACGACGTGGCCGGTCCAGGGATGGCCCACCCGGACGAATCCGAGGCGGAGCACCTCGGCCCAGTCGCCCACCAGCCCCACGGCGAACGGCTTCCCCTGAATGAGGCAAACCGGCCAAGTCACAACGCTCAGATAATTCGGCAAGAACACCCAGACGGCGTGATTTCGCTTTACGTAGGGCCAGAGGGCGCGCATCAGCCGAACGGGCCGAAGCAGGACCCGGTACTCCCCCCGCCGCCCGTACAGAGGCAACGGCCGAACCGTCACGTTGGGCAGGGCCATGCGGTAAGCGCCGCGTCCCGGCTCCCCATCCGAAATCGGCACACAGAGATCGATTCTATTGCAAATCGAACTGAGTATGCTCAGGAGCTTCGCAAAGCCGGGCGTGCAGTAAAAAACCCCCTCTCGTTCATAGAACTTCACGTGTGAAACCACACATAATGACATTCAACTCCCTCCAGAACAAGCCACGACCCTACATACCGCTCCCGTCACCGGGGCGCTTGTGCGCTATGGCAAACAAGTGCTCGGAGCGATTGAGCGGCGGTCTGAACAACACGTCCCGGATATTCGACACCAGCACGCCTAACATCACGAACGGGGCGGCAAGGACGCCGCCCACCCCTTTCGGCCTGACCCAGCTTCGCATTGAGAAGCGATGCAACCGGTCCCGCTTGACGGCATACCAAACGTCGACCTCCTGGAACTGCTCGGCGAGTTTTTCCTCCAACTCCACGCGCCGATAATGACGAACGTGGTCCACGTTCTTCAGCGGGACGGACTCGCCGTTCGGCGTTGTCAGGACAAACCACCCGCCCGGACGCAGCACGCGACAGGCCTGAGCCACGAAGGCACTGTCGTCCGGCACGTGCTCAATCACCTCGACCGCCACCACGCCGTCGAACACGCCCTCGGCGAAAGGCGCCTTCGTCATGTCTCCCAGCACGATTGCCGCAATATTACCCCGGCGCCGGGACATTTGCGCAATCACCGTACCGTTCAACCCCAGCCGAAGCGACTGCTGAACTTCAGAGGCCCGAGGCAAGTCGATGATCGTGACGTCGCAATTCACGCCCGCCGTATAGTGCGACTTGCGCCCACCTATGTCGAGAACCTGACGGCGCGACGCTCCGGCACACAGCCTTCTAAGCACCCGGTTGACCAACAGCCAATGACCGGCCATCAACCACCGGAGAAGCGGGTAGATGCGCTCGAACCACGTCGGGTTCCCCGCCCGCGATGCCAATGCCTGCGGCATGCTTCGCCCCGTTTCGGGAGGCACCCGGGCCCGGAGCCCGGCGCTGCCGGTCACAAGTACCCCAGTTCTTCGAGCCGCCGGCGGATGGCCTCTTCGTCCTCGGCCGAATAAACGTCCTCTTTCTCCCGCTCCGGCGCGGCGGCAACGGCCCCCTCGCCGCGCTGGACCGGGTTCGCCGAACGGAACGCCTCCGTAAACGCCTCCTGGAGGACACGGCCTTCCAGATCCTCCGGCACCTCCAGACCCATGGCGTACAGCACCGTGGGCATGACGTCCACGACCTGGGCCGGGGCCGACGTACCCGTCCCGAACGGCGGACCCGTAACAGTCAGGATGCCAACCCGTTCGTGAAAGTTGTAGTAGCCCGGGATAGGCGCCAGCCAGCCCTCCGCGGTCTCCGTACCCGGTAGGCGCCGGCACCGGTGTACGATCCCCTGCGACGGCAGGAAGAAGAGATCCGGCGCCCGGCCGGCGTAGGGACCCTCGTACACCCGGTCGCGGCGCTGGACGTACTTGAGAACGGGCCGGCCGGTCTCCGGATCGACGGCGGCCCGCAGGTCCGCCGCGACGGCGTCAACGACCGCGTCGTAATTCTCAGGGCCCACGGGGCCGCCGGCGCGGCGGTCCGCCGTGTTGATGAAGACACCCCACTCGCAGTACCGAGCGGGGAAGGCCCGCGACCGCGCCCAGTCCCACGTGGTTTCCACTTTGGCCGAGGCGTCCTGGGCCGACCGGTCCTGCCCCATCCCGCGAAGCCGACGCCGCAGGCCAGACGGCACCAGCCCCCTCAGCATTCGTCGCACGGCCGGCCTCAGGCGGGCCCCCAACCGCCAGCCGGACGGCGGCACCATGTACCCAGTCTCGGCCAGCCACGCCGGCAGGTCGAACTGCTTCGAGGCCCACGTGAACCCGTGGTCGCTGACCACGAACACGATGGGGTCCGGCCCCATGCGGTCGAGGACCCGCCCGATGACCTCGTCCTGCTTCTGGAGGACCTCCAGGGCCATGGCCCGGATTGCCTCGCCCTCCGGCTCGGTGTAACCGGGTCCGCTCTCGACCAGGTAGGCGTAGGCGGCGTGGCTGAGGCGGTCAATCGTCTCCAGGACCACCCACAGGAAATCGACCGGCTCCTGGTCGAGGAACCAGTCAAGGGCCTCGGCCCGCATGTCCAGGATATCCTTCATCCGTTGCATGACGGCCCGGCGAGCCTCCGGGTCCTTGGTCAGCAGGTCCTCTATGATGCCCGCACAGTCATAATCCGGAAATGCGTTTCTGAACTTCTCCTTGAGAGCGGGCGGCCAGACGGTCGCCTCCGCTCCGGGCGGCGTGGGAAAGCCCGACACCATGAAGCCGTCCACCTCGTCCACCGGATAGGCCCCCGGCATGTTGAAGATGCCGGTCCGCACGCCCGCCCGATTCAGAACGTTCCAGATGGTCGGGCAGGCCACGTCCCGCAACGACACACCGCGGTACCTGGTTGTCCCCGGCTCCATCACCGCGAAGGACGTGTAGCCGTGGACGCCCGGGTTACGGCCCGTGAACATGGTCGGCCAGGCGGGGCAGGTGACCGGCGGGAGGGTCGATTCCAGCACCGCACGGACCCCGCCCGTCAGCAGGCCCGACAGGTGAGGCAGCGTGCCCGTGGCCCTCATCGCATCCAGCATCTCGAACGAGCCGCCGTCCAGCCCGAGCACCACGCACTTGCTCATCCCGCCCTCCTTCCGTACACGTCTTCCGGCCACCTGCCGGCCTGTCCCCGCTCCGGCTGGCCGGCCGGTCGCTGCCATGCGGCCTGTATCTTCCTATATCGTACCGCCACGGGGGACGTCTCTAGCCCAAGGCGGCCGCCAAGCGCCTCAGCCATCCAGGTCCCCGTTGTCGGGCGGGTCCCACGGGGGTTCCTCCCAGGTTTCCTCGGGACGGTCGGGGCCCGCCCCCGGCCGCCGC
>CAZGEE010000268.1:0-3697 GCA_964525035.1 uncultured Anaerolineales bacterium | reverse complement strand
CGGCGTGCCCGTACATCGCCGCCTCCACCCCGTGCCGGTCGAAGATCTCCCACAGGCTGTGAATGTACTCGGCCAGCCGCGCGGGTGGCACCACGCTGTCCTCGATGAACGCGGTGATCTGCTTCGGCGGCGGCAGGTTGTGCAGGATCGGCAACGCCGCCTTGCGAAGTTCCCGGAGCTGCTCCTGACGCTCCGGCTCGTAGGCCTCGCGCCACGTGAAGGCCAGGTGCAGTTCGTCGACCACCCGGGCGGCCATCGACCGGACGACCTCGCGGTTTGCCTCCGGGGACTCACACACGAACTCCACCAGCAGCGCCGCCTCGGCAGCGTCCGGAAGGAACTCGGCGTCCACGGCCCCGCCCTCGCGCACCACGTCGAGGAAATTCTTCTCCATGAACTCGACGGCGATGGGGTCGAACGCCAGGATCTCCTGCACCGCCTCGCCGGCCTTCTCCATCGACTCGAAGTACAGCAGGCTCGTGCCCACGTGCTTCGGCAGATCGACCAGGGCGAACTCGCAGTCGGTCACCACGGCCAGGCTGCCCTCGCTGCCGACGACGAGCCGCGTGAAGTCCACCAGCCCGTCGTGGCGAATCGAGAACAGGTCGTAGCCCGCGGTGCTTTTCTCCATCAGCGGCCGCTTCTCCGCGAGCAGGGGCTCGTTCTCGTCCAGCAGCTCCGCGGTCTCGCGCAGCACGCGGCCGGCGGTGCCTTCGTCGGCGGTCATCGCGGCCAGCTCCGGACTGCCCTCCCGCGCCGGGCGCAGCCAGGTGGCCGTGCCGTCGCTCAGCACCACCTCCAGCCCGCGCACGTGGTGCTTGGTCGAGCCGATCTTGAAGGCCCGCAAGCCGCCCGCGTTGTTCCCCACCGTGCCCCCGACCGAGGCCATCGCCTCGCTGGCGGGGTCCTGCGGAATGCGCTTCCCGAGCGGCTTCAGTTGGTCGTTCACCTTGCCGAGAACGGCCCCCGGCTGCACGCGGACGCGGTCGGCCTCGGCGTCGACCTCCTCCACCGCGTTCATGTACCGCATGAAGTCGAGGACGATGCCCTCACCGAGGACCTGCCCGGCCAGGCCCGACCCGGCCCCGCGCGGAATCACCGGGATGCCGTGCTCCCGGCCGTAGCGCACCGTCAGGGCGACGTCCTCGGTCGACTTCGGCAGCACCACCGCCAGGGGGCGGATCTTGTAGATGCACGCGGCGGTCGAGTAGGCCACCCGCGCCAGGTCGTTCGTCAGGCAATCCCCCTCCAGGAGGGGCCCGAGCTCGTTCCGGATCTCTTCCGAGGTTTTCATTACGCCCCGCCGCTTTCCCTGCGCCGTTGATTTCCCGCCGGCGCGTTCGTACACTGACAACGTAAGCCCATTATTGTACGCGGTTTCGCCAGCGAAGGCCAGCCCTCGATGAATTCCGGCGACGTTCACGCTCTCGGTGTGCTCTCCGGCGGGCTCGACAGCAGCCTCGCGCTGGTCCACATGCACCGGCTCGGTTACCGGATCACGGCGTGTCATTTCGCCAACGGGTTCCACGCGGCACTGCACGCCGTGGAGCCCCGCGCCACGCTGGTGGCCACGGCCGAGCGACTGGACGTGCCGATCGAGACCGTCGACAACGCGCGGGAGATGCTGGAGGTGGTCAAGCACCCGGAGCACGGTTACGGTTCGCACGTGAACCCGTGCATCGATTGCCGCATCCTGATCCTCCGCATGGCGGCGGAGCGGATGAGACGGCTCGGCGCGCGGTTCCTGTTTACCGGCGAGGTGGTCGGGCAGCGGCCGATGTCGCAGCGTCGGCCCGTCATGGAGCAGATCGAGCGGGCCGCCGGGGTGGAAGGGCTGGTCGTGCGGCCGCTCTGCGGCCGGCTCCTGCCGCCGACCGAGCCCGAGCGGAGCGGGCTCCTGCAGCGCGATCAACTGCTGGCCCTCTCCGGCCGGAGCCGGAAGCCGCAGATGGCGCTCGCCGCCGAGTACGGCATGGACCGATACGAGTCGCCGGCGGGCGGGTGTCTGCTGACCGATCCCGGGTTCGCCGTGCGCCTCCGGGACGCGCTGCGGTTCGGCGATCCCGACGTGCGCGAGGTGCAGCTCCTGAAGGTGGGCCGGCATTTCCGGCTCTCCGAGCGCAGCAAGGCGATCCTCGGCCGGAACAAGGACGATTGCGAGCAGCTTCGGTCCCTCCTGGGGCCGGACGAGGTTGCGATCGAGCCGCGTGATATGCCCGGTCCGCTGGCGACGATCCGGGGCGAGGCCACGCCGGAGGCGGTGCGGGCGACGGCCGCGCTGGTCCTGCGCTATACCCGGGCCGACCCGCACACGGAGCACGCCGTTGCGGTCGCTCGCGCCGACGGGACGGGGGGCGAGGAAATCACGGTCCGGCCCGCCGAGGAGGAAGAGGCCAGGCGGCAGCTCGTGGCCTTCGAGGGAGGTGGCGGGGGCTTCATGCAGGGCCGGAAGGAAGAAGAGGCGGCGTCGTGAACGACGACCCGATTGCGACCGATCCGCAATATCTCAGGTTGAAGGAAATTCTGCGCGGCCTGGGCCGCGTGGCCATTGCGTTCTCCGGCGGGGTGGACTCGACCTTTCTTGCGGCGGCGGCGCGCGAGGTGCTGGGGCCGGACAACGTCCTGCTCGTCTCGGCCGTGGGCGACGTGTACGGGGAGCGCGGCCGGGCCGACTGCGAGCGGATGGGGCGCGAGCTCGGCCTCCGGCAACAGATCATCCAAATCCGCCAACTGGACAGTGAGACCTTTCGCTGCAATCCCCCGGACCGGTGCTACCATTGCCGGAAGCGAATGCTCGCCCGGGCGACCGAGGTGGTGGCGAAGCACGGCTCGTGGCCGCTCTGCGACGGGGCCAACGCCGACGACGCCGCGGACTACCGCCCGGGGCGGAGGGCCTCGAAGGAGATGGGCGTCCGGAGTCCGCTCGCCGAGGCGGGACTCACCAAGGAAGCCATTCGCCGCCTGTCCCGCGCCATGGGACTGCCGACGTGGAACAAGCCGGCCGACGCGTGCCTGGCCACCCGCGTGCCCTACGGCGTGGAGATTCGGCCCGAACTGCTCCAGCGCATCGAGGCGGCCGAAGGGGAACTTGCGGCCCTGGGATTCGCCGAGTGTCGCGTCCGCCACCACGGCCGTCTGGCCCGGATCGAGGTGTCTCCGGAAAGGATCGCGGACCTGGCCGAGCCGCCCGTGCGCCGCCGCGTTGCCGAGAGGCTGAAGGCCCTGGGCTACGCCTACGTGGCCGTGGACCTCGAAGGGTACCGCACCGGCAGCATGAACGAGGTGCTTCCCGCCGACGTGCGCGCTCGCCCGAACGAGGACGAGCAGCGCTGACCCCGGTCCCGCAAGCTCGGGCGCTTCATCCTTGGCAGTGGAGTGAAGCTCGCCCGGGTCACGGCCCCGGCGCAGCGGCCGCGCTCTCCGCGTCCTCGCCCTCTTCCGGGGGAGGCTCGCCAAACGTGGTCATCCGCGCCGCCTCCTCATCGAGGCGGATTGTGACGGCTCCGTCGCGATACGTCTTGGCGATCCGCAGCCACGGGGGCCACGGGAATCCTTCCGCCCGTCGCCCGTCGCGGTAGCGGCCTACGCTCATGACGCCGAGACGGGCCCCGGTGCGGTCCAGGAAGCGCAGCAGGGCGAGGCTGCACTCGCCGTGGTGCGGCAACAGAACCGCGTCGGCCCGCTCGGCCATCGCGTC
>CAZGEE010000267.1:0-3706 GCA_964525035.1 uncultured Anaerolineales bacterium | reverse complement strand
TGCTCGATCTCGACCACCACGTCGCGGAAAGCGGTCGTCGAGCCGCGCGCGATGCGGAACTCGCCGCCGGCCGCGCGAAGTTCGATAACCCGGGCCGTCACGTTCATCGGTTCCTCCCGTTCCCGGCGGCGCGTCCGTTACGTTGCGTCGAAGTGCGCGACCAGCGCGTCGCACAGGTTCCCGGCGCCGAACCGCAGCGGATCGGTCGCCGGCAGGCCGGTCTCGTCCTCGGCCCGGCGCACCGCGTCACGGGCCTCCGGCTCGGTGAGCCCGCGGGTGTTGAGACCGAGCCCCACGACGCGGGTCGGCTGGATCGGCCGGGCGATCGTCTCGTACAGGCTGACGAGGTCCTTCAGCGGCTGCACGGGCGAGCCGTCGTCGTGCCGGCGCTGCGTCCGCCGGCAGGTGTGACAGAGGACCAGCGCCTGCGGGGCCGTGCCGTGAAGCAGCGACAGGGTCACCCCGGAGTAGGCCGGGTGGTCGATGCTCCCCTGCCCTTCGATCAGGAGCCACTCGTGGTCGGCGGCGTCGAGCACCAGCTTCTCGGCCAGGCCGGAGGTGAAGTCGCAGATCGCCCGGTCGATGCAGTAGCCGTCGCCGGCGATCATGATGCCCGTCTGGCCGGTGGGAACGAACTTGGCATCCAGACTCCGGTGGGCCATCTCGCGATGGATCGTCAGCGTGGTGCACATCTTGCCGACGTTGCAGTCGCTGCCCACCGTGAGGACCCGCCGGTTCGGCAGCCGCCGGGCGCGGTTCGAGCCGACCGGCACCTCCGGCACCAGGCGCAGATCGTACAGGGTGACGTCGTGCTCGGCCGCGAGCATGGCCAGTTCGTGATCGTCCGAGAGAATCTCGTGGAGGCCGTTCACGATGTCGCAGCCGAGACGGATGGCCTCGATGATCTTCTCCCGGTAGCCGGGCACCAGCACGCCGCCGGGATTCGCCACGCCGATCACCATCTGGTTGGCGCCGAGGCGGACGGCCTCGGCCACGGTGGGCACGATGGGGATGCCCCGGCCGAAGCCGGTCCGCTTCTTTAGCTCCTGCCCGGCCGTCCGGCTGTCGACCACGGCCACGACGTCCTCGGGGCACCAGATCAGCAGCCCGATGGCCGTCTTGGCGTCATGCGGATCCAGGTGACCTTCGCACAGAAGCATGAGCCGCCGACCGGACGTGCTGTACGCGGGGCATTCCAAAACAGTCCTCCCTCCTCGGCGCCGCGACGAGCGCGACAACTCGTAAACAATGCGCCGGCCTCGAACGGACACCGGCGGAGCCCCTAGCATACAGAACGCCCCGAGGCCGTCAAGTTTACGGGCGGCGATCTCGGATGACTGCTCGTGCCGCGCCGACGCCGACGCCGCGCAGGGCCGGCAGTGACCCCTCAATTGTTCCGGGCTACAGGGAAACGGTTGACTCGCCGGGAACGAACACGGAGAATTGGTGGATTCGCTCATTGCAGAGATCCCGGACTTCCGGGCGTGCCTTGGCGGAGGCTGAGACCATGCCGACATTCGACGCCCACACGCATGCGTTCCCGGACAAGGTGGCGGCCGTCGCCATGCCGCGGCTGGTCGCCGAGGCCATCTGGACCGAGCTGCACCCGTCGCACGACGGCACGCTGGGCGGCCTGCTGGCGAGCATGGACCGGGCGGGGATCGACCGGGCCGTCCTGTGCTCCGTGGCGACGAATCCCGAGCAGGTCCGCAAGATCACCGACTGGTCAATGCAGATCGCCTCGGACCGGGTCATCCCGTTCGCCTCGATTCACCCGGACTTCCCGGAACCGGAGGCGGAGGTCGAACGGATTGCCGAGGCCGGGCTCCACGGGCTGAAGTTCCACCCGCAGTACATGAACTGCCCGCTCGACGATCCGCGGACGGTGCGCATTGCCCGCGCGGCCGCGGAGGCGAACCTCGCGCTCACCTGCCACGTCGGCTACGACCTTGCGTACGAAAAGGAAGAGCTCGGCAGCCCGAAGAGGTTGCTGGAGCTTCACGAGGCGGTGCCCGAGCTGCGCCTGCTGGCCTGCCACATGGGCGGATGGCAACGCTGGGACGAAGTGCTGACGTACCTGGTGGACCACCCGGTCTACATGGAGACGAGCTACACGCTCGGCCAGTGCCCGGGGGAGACCCTGGAGCAGTTGCTCGATCGGCACCCGCCGGAGTTTCTGCTCTTCGGCAGCGACGCGCCGTGGGCGGACGAGGCCGAGGAGCTGGAGAAGTTCCGCCGCCTCGCGCTTCCGCAGGAAGTGAAGGACCACGCCCTGTGGGCCAACGCCCACCGCTTCGCCGGCCTGCCGATTCCGGACGAACCGGACACAGACGGTGGATAGGCCCGGGGGGCCCCCGGCGGATCGCCGGGTCGGCCCTGCGCGGCGCAGGTCGGCTTGGGCCCCGGCCCGTTGCCGAGTCAAGGGGATGGCAAAAAGCAACGGATTCGCTAGGATATCGTGACGGACCGCCCGGTCGGGCGGCGGGTATTCCATTGCCGGAGTGCAACCATGACCAGGCCGGTCGCAATGTTAATTCTCCTTTCCCTGCTGGGCGCGGGGTACGGCTACGTTTCCGCGCGCGAGAACGCGAATCCGTACCCGGTTTCCCGGCGTACGGGGATGCCGGCTGAACGAATCGCACAGATTCCGAAGGGACGCGCCTGGCGTCCATCCCCACTCTGGCTGCCCGCCTACCTGGTCTGCGTCGTCCCCCGGTACACCGTCGAGAACAAGTACGCCGCAATGTACGAAGGGATTCCCGAGACGACGGACGTGGTCGGCTACGGGCACCAGAGTTTCGACGGCCAAGGTTACCGATTTACGTCCAACGTCCGGCGTGACCAGTATACCGTGGCCAGCATGATGACCGGTGCCGGGCTGGGACTGCTGGCGGGCGGGCTGATCGGCCTGGCCTGCGGATGGATTACCGTCGGGCGAAAGAGCCAAGGCTGAGGCCGTTCGGCCGTTCGGCCTTTGCCGAATGGTGGCAAGAACGGCTGCCGGGAGCAGGAGGCGCTCACCCGGGCGGCTTTCGAGGCGATGGCGCGCAGCGTGATCGTGTGGTGACTTCCGGTAAGCCGGCCGGCCCGGCGCGGTTCGGGTGGGATGGAATCTACGGCTGCGGACTCTACCAGACCGAGGTGCCGTGCGAGGCGTGCAATCCTACCGATCCGGAGATGCCGCAGCGGGCACCCTGATGTCGCCGTGCCACCGGGGCCGATCGCGGAGCCGACGCGGTAAGAGAATCCTGACGGCGACGCGTCGCGTTTCAAGCGCCACGACGAGATAAACCATGCCCGGGAAGAGTGAACCGACGGCCACGCCCTCCGCCCTCGACCTGCTCGCCCCTTGGCCGCAGTTCGCGGAGCGGTTCTGGTATCCCCTGCCCGGTCGGCCGGACCTCGGCTGCTTCGGCACCGGATACAACCAGTGGGGTGTGCAGACGAATCAGAAGTACCTCGCGGCCGTGGCGGTCCTCGCGCTCGACCCCGACGCCGACGAGGCCCGCGCGGGCATGCCCTCGGACGAGCTCCTGAACCGGGCCCGGGCCGCCCTGCGATACAGTCTGGCCACGCACGTCAGCGGGACACTGAACCGGACGGACGGCAGCCGGTGGGGGCATACGTGGATCAGCGGTCTCGGTATCGAGCGGATGATGCACGCCGTGGACGCAATGGACACACACCTCACCGAGGAGGATCGCGC
>CAZGEE010000266.1:2818-3706 GCA_964525035.1 uncultured Anaerolineales bacterium | reverse complement strand
GTCGTGCCGATCTGGGGCGTTCAGCGGGAGAGCGAGCTGGACGAAATCCTGGACCTCGACCGGGAGCCGCCGCCGATGAGCCAAGACCTGCGCGAGGCCATCCGGCGCGACCGGGAAGAGCTGGCGGGGGACTTCTGCCGGGGGTGCGGCTACTGCCTGCCGTGCCCGGTCGACATTCCGATTCCCATGGCGGCGCGGATGTCGCTGCTGCTGCGCCGGGCGCCGTTCAGGCAGTTCCTCTCGGACGAGTGGTACGAGAAGATGCACCGCATCGAAGCGTGCACCAACTGCCGGCAATGCGCCGAGCGGTGCCCGTACGGTCTCGACACGCCGAACCTGTTGAAAGCCCAGCTCGAGGACTACGAAAAGTTTTACTCCGAGCACGCCGGGGAGGCCTCGGGAGGCGCCGCCTAGGAAGCAGGCGGCCGCAGCCGAAGGTGTGGCAAAGGGGACCAGGCCCATGGGCATCACGGTCGGCATCGTCGGGGTCGGCTCGTTCGCACGGAGTTTCGTGCCGCTGTTCCGCGAGCACCCGGGCGTGGACCGCCTGGCCGTGTGCGACATTCGGCCCGATCGGCTGGCCGAGGCGGCCCGAACGTTCGGCGTCACGGAGACCTACGATTCGCTCGACGCCGCCTGTCGGAGCGACCTGGACGCCCTGGTCATCATGACCCAGCCGTGGCTGCACGCCCCGCAGGCGATCCAGGCCCTCGAGGCGGGCAAGTGCGTCTACAGCGCGGTGCCCGTCGTCAGCCTGCCCGACGGGGACGAGATGCTCACGTGGTGCGACCGCCTCGTCCAGACGGTCGAGCGCACCGGCCGGCACTACATGATGGGCGAGACTTCGTGGTACCGCCCCGAGGCGATGTTCGCCCGCCGCATGGCCGC
>CAZGEE010000266.1:0-2808 GCA_964525035.1 uncultured Anaerolineales bacterium | reverse complement strand
CGGGGCGCCTTCGGCTACTTTGTCCACGCCCAGGGGTGTTACCTGCACGACGTCGATTCGCCGGCCAGCAACCTCCGCGAGGTGGCTCGCCGGCGCTACGGACCGGACTGGGACGACCGGTTCCGCGGCAGCATCCCCATGCACTACCCGACCCACAGCCTCGGCGGACTCCTCTCGGTCACCGGCGGCCACATGACGGAGGTGGTCTGCTTCGGGCACGAAACACCCGGCGACGACTGGCACCGGGCCGACTCCGTGCACCGGAATCCGTTCGGCAACGAGACCGCGCTGTTCCGGATGAGCAACGGCGCGACGTGCGAGATGCGCGAGCACCGCAAGGTGGGCCACGTCCCGTTCGAGAACTTCAACCTCTACGGCACAGAGGGCTCGCTGGAGTCGATCGCGCCGGAGGGGAGCCCCGCGCGGTGGAGCACGCGCGACCGGGTCCGCGAGGTCGCGGTGGAGGAAATGCGGGACCCGTTGCCGGAGGAGGTGCTCCGGGCGTTCGGGCGGGCGAGTCCGGAGAACCCGTACGGCGGGCACGGCGGGAGCCACGCGCACCTGGTGCACGAGTTCGTCGAGGCGGTGACGGAGGACCGCATGCCGGCCGTCAGCGCGTGGGACGCCGTCCGCCTGGTCGCCCCGGGCGTCATGGCGCACAAATCGGCCACCGCCGGCGGCGAGCGCCTGAAGGTGCCCGACTGGGGCGACCCGCCGCGGTGAACCGGGCGAGGGCCGACGCCGCGGAGGCCGACCCGCCGCCCCGCGGCACGCGGACGGCCCGTGGCAACCGCGCAGCGCGGAACACGGGGGCCATGCCGGAATGGAAGGAGACGCGAGAATGATCCGGATCGGGATCATCGGTTGCGGATGGGCCGGGTGGCACCACGCCGAGGCGATCCGCCACGAGGAGATCGCTTCGCAGATGGAGATCGTCGCGGCGAGCGAGGCCAACGCCGACACCTTGCGGAAGTTCGCCCGCGACTGGAAGCTCACCGAGGACCGGCTCTACGCCGACTACCGCGCGATGCTCGAGCGCGACGACCTCGACGCGGTGTCGGTCTGCCTGCCGACGTACCTGCACCACGAGGCCGGGCTCGCGGTAGTGGCCTCGGGCCGGCACCTGCTGATGGAGAAGCCCGCGACGATCACGGTGGCCGAGGGCCGCGAGGTCGTCGAGGCCGCGGAGAAAGCCGGTCTCGTCTACATGGTGGCCGAGTCGGCCTGCTACAGTTTCACGGCCCGGGAGGCCCGGCGGCTGATCGCCGAGGGCGCGATCGGCCGGCCCCTGCTCACGCGGTCGCTGCTGACGGGGAAGTTCCGCGGCAGTTGGGGCAACCGGCCCTGGCTCATCGACCCCCGGCAGGCCGGCGGCGGAATGTTCATGACCAACGGTATCCACTACGCGGCGCTGCTCCGTCACCTGGTGGGCGAGATCGAGGAGGTCTTCGCGCGGCGCGTCCACCCGGACGACGATCCCGACAGCGCCGTGGACACCATCGTGGCGTCGCTGGCCTACGAAAACGGGGCCGTCGGCGAGATCGTCACCTCGCTCAACATCGACCGGCACGAGGAGAAGAGCGGGCATAAGGTCCACGGCACCAAGGGCACCCTCGACACCCGGCGCGGGCTGAAGCTGAACCAGGGGTTCACCCTGTGGCCCGAGTTCGCCCCCGGCGAGCCCGACCAGCGGACCAATCCGCACCCCGAGCGGAGCATGTTCGTCGCCGAGATGGCCCACTTTGCCGAGTGCGTCCGCGAAGGCCGCGAACCCCTCACCTCGGGCCGCGACCAGCTCCGGGCCCTGGCGGTGATCGAGGCGGGTTACCGTTCCATCCGCACCGGCCGGCCCGTGCGCACGGCCGAGCTTTGAGGCGCCCGCGTGCAGGTCACATTCGGACGGCGTCGCGCGCAGACGTTGGACGATCCCGGAAGCGGGGGCCGCGTTTGCCGTGCAAAACCCTTTGACAGGGCCGCGCCGGCGCCCTATATAAGGTGCCCGGTCAACCGTGATACGAAAGTCGAGCAGGGAGTCTCGAATGATGGGACGGGTCTTGTGCTGTGCCGTGATGGTCTTGCTGGCGATTCCGATTTCGCTGGCGCGGGCCGACGATACCCCGGCGGAGAAGGACCTCGAACGGGAGAACTCCGAGCTGCGCTCGCGCGTGGAGAAGCTGGAAAGCCAGGTTCGCGAACTGCGGGAACTGGTGCGCAAGCAGGCCGACGGCCCGAGTGACGAGGAGCTGAAGACCCGGCAGATCGAGAAGCTGGCCGAGGCGATCGAGAAGCTCCGGGCCGACGAAGGCAAGCACCCGGTGGTCTCCTCGCTCGACCTGGAGCTGTACGGCTACGTCAAGGCCGACGCTTCCTACGACACCTCGCACACGCACGTCGGCAACTTCACCCTGTGGGCCGACTCGGAGGACTCGAACACCCGGGACGACGAGTTCAACATGACCGCCAACCAGAGCCGCGTGGGCGTGCGGATCCGCGGGCCGGAGGCCGGCGGCGCGAAAACCAGCGGGCTGATCGAGGGCGACTTCTACGGCGGCGGGGCCGAGAACAAGGCCCGGTTCCGCATGCGCCACGCGTACCTCAAGCTCGACTGGCCCAAGCAGCGCTTCAACGTGCTCGCCGGGCAGACCTGGGACGTGATCGCGCCCCTGTATCCGAGCACGCTCAACTTCACGATCCTCTGGGACGCCGGCAACATCGGGTACCGCCGGCCGCAGATCCGCCTCACCAAGAACTGCTGGCTCGACCGGGATCGCGGCGTGGACCTGAAACTGCAAGCCGCCCTGTCGCGCA
>CAZGEE010000265.1:0-3707 GCA_964525035.1 uncultured Anaerolineales bacterium | reverse complement strand
CCGCCCCGCTTTCCGTGGCAGGGCGGTCTTCGAGCTTGCTCTCGATGCGCCGCACGCGCGGGCCGTAGTGGTTGATCAGGCCCTGGGCCGTGCGGACGTCCTCGGGGGCCTTGATCGAGCCGGCCAGGTGGTACCGCCGGCGGGGGAGCGTGCCCTGGGCCTCGGGCCAGAGGCGCCGGGTCTCGACCTCGAAGCTCACGTGGACGTGGTCCTTCGTCAGCCAGGCGTAGCGGTAGTCCACGGTGCCGCCGGTGGCCCGGTAGAGCAGCATCTCGCGATCGACGCGGACCAGGCGCGTCACCTCGGTGCCCATCTCGCCGACGCGGTGCTCGCCGGGGACCTGCGGCAGGACGAGGTGCACGTACTCGAAGTCGGGGACGGCCTCGCCGCCGGGGGCGGCCCACTGGCGCGAGAGGACCACGTCGATCATGCCGCCCTCGGTGAACTGGTAGGCCGTCCGCCGGGTCTCCACGTCGCGGTGCCCCAGGGGCGGATGAACGCTTCGGATGGCGGCGTAGCCCGGGCCGCCGCCGCCGACGGCCACGACGCCCGCAAGACACACGGCCAATGCGATTCGGCTTCTCACGTATCCGGTCTCCTTGTGCGAACGCCGGTTTCCCGAAAGCCCCGAGCGGCCGGGACGCGCCGCTCCGCCGGAGCCGTTTCACCCTAACGGGCGGGAAAGGTCACGTCAATCTTGAACCGCCGCACCGCGGGCAGCTCCATGACGTCCTCCGGCCGGAGCCGGGCGTCGCGTCGCAGTTCCTCGACGACCTGCCCGATCCGCTCGGCGCTCGAGGCCACCAGCGCGATCCACAGGTTCCACGCGTCGCCCCGCTCGTAGTTGTGCGTGACCTCGTCGTAGCGGTTGGCCAGGGCCGCCACCTCAGCGACGCGGTCCGGCGGAACGCGCAGCGCCACCAGCGTGGTGGTCCGGCCCAGCCGGCCGGAGTCCAGCCGCGGACCCAGCCGGCGGATCGTCCCGTCGGCCAGCAGCACGCGGACCCGTTCGAGGATCGTCTCGGCATCGGCGCCGAGCTCCTCGGCCAGCGGGGCGTAGGGGTCGCTCTCCAGGGGGAAGTCCCGCTGAAACCGATCGAGGATGCGGCGGTCCAGGTCGTCCACGGCGGGCATTATAGGGCGCGCGGCCTCCGCTGTCGCGTGCTTTCGCGGCGAGGGCGGGTACTACGCCTATCGATGGGTCATCATGGCCCGGCCTTCGGCCGGACCGTGGAGATGTGGGGTGGTTGGCCCGACGCGCCGAGGGTCTCCGCTTCGCTCCGACGAGCGCGGACGTGGCACCCGCGCGCATGGGTCGACGTCCGAGGGTGCCACGGTCTGGCGACAGCCAGGCCGTGCCCGGGTACTGGGAACATCGGGACGTAGCACGGCCAGGGTCCCGGCTTCGCTCCGACGAGCGCGGCCGTGGCACCCGCCCCGCCAGGGGCGGCAGTAGAAGAACCTTTCGCCCCTTCGGGGCTCCCAAGGGGCGGGGGCGTTCCCTTGCCGAGGGCTCGCGCCCTCGGCTACGGACCGTCGCCCTGCGGGCTCGCGGCCCAAGGGCCGTTTTTCAGGCGTCCGCCCGAAGGGCGAGAGTTCGTATCCGGCGGCCTGAGGAAAGCTGCCGCGCGGGTCAGTCGGTCCACGCGTTGCCCGGCTCGTCGAGCTCGGGCAGCGCCTTGCCGGCCGCTTCGAGCCGGGTCCCGCCTACCATGCCCATGCGGATCGGCTTCCCGTCGGCGTCCAGGCGGACCACCGCGACCAGGGCGTCGGTGGTGACGCCTTCGCCGGACGAGGGCCCGGCCGGCTGCCCCGGTTGCTGCTGATCGTAACGCACGAGCACGAGGTCCGTTCCGCCGTCGGCGCGGGTCACCTTGAGCCCGCACCCGGGCACCGGTCCCTCGACGGGGAACCGCTCGACCGACGCGACCACGTCCAGTTTTTTGTACGGGTCCACCACCGTGGCAAAGAGGGCTTCCTTGCCGGTGCGGCGGAGCACGGCCTGGTGCCGGCCGCCGGGAACCACGCCCGTGTACACGGTGGTGCCCTCGGCCCCGACGACGGTGGCGCGGATGTCGTTGGCCGGGTGATCGCGCCGGTCGTCGGGCGGGACGGACTCGTCCCACTCCCGCTTCTCTTCGGGCACGTCCACCTCGGGCCGGGTCCAGCGGCCGGTCCAGTCGTCGTCGGTCCGGACGGGGTCGGTCGCGCGGATGTGCTTGTAACCGATCATGCTTTTCGGCCCCATCGGCTCGAGCTTCGCGGGATCGACGCCCTCGAGGGCGTCCAGCGTGCCGCGGAAGCAGAGCGGATAGTCGAAGGTGTGCTCGGCCGGGCTCCACGCGCGGTAGAGGTCCGCGACGTAGCCGGGCATCTGGACCACGGTGCGGTCGAGGACCACGCCGGCGTAGGCCTTGTCGGTCACGCCGCGCATGACCTTCACGTCCGCGGCATCGTCGAAGGCGAGGAGCTTGCCGGTGTGGGCGGCCTGGCTGCCCCGGTCCACGGAGAGGGTCCAGTGGGCAACGGTCGGTCGGGTCCACTCGCGGTGCCGACGGTCCTCGTAGCGGTAGCCCTGGGGCTCACCGGCCAGCTCGTCGCCGTCGGCGAAGAGGATCAGGTTGAGCTTGTCCGGGTGGCCGTGACCTCCGCCGTGCTTGCCGTAGTCCATCAGCAGGAAGGTCTGCCCGCCGCCGTCGGCGCCGCGAAGGATGGCGTATCCGAGGTCGTCGAAGACCAGGCTCTTCAGGCCCCGGAGCGGGACCTCGGGCAGCTCCTCGTAGATCACGGTGGGGAAGTAGACGCTGGCGGACTGGAAGATCTGCCGCGGGGCGTCGTTGACCAGACGGCCGTAGTTGGGATCGCGGTAGCGGAGCCATGCGTAGTCGTAGTCCATGGCGGTCCACGCGCCGCCGATGGGCGCCCGGCCGGAGTCGTTGATGCCCGGGGCGGTGCCGTCCGGGTAGGCGTACTTCAGCGGCGAGTCGAAGAGGTTCTTGTAGCGGCAGGCCTCGAAGCCGTAGAGGTCCGTGCCCTTGCGCGCCAGGGGCTCGACGCAGGCCACGAGGGCCCGTCGGCCGAACAGGTGATAGCCGATGGCTCCTTCGCCCCACATGCCGTCCTCGCCGATGCCGGTGTGGAGGTTGTGGCGGGTGTTGGCCATGCCGATGTCGATCCAGTCCTGATCGCGCAGGACGATGCCGCCCTGGACGTAGGCCGCGTTGTAGTAGTTGGTCCAGTTCCCGATGGTCTTGCGCGGATTGGTCGGGGCCGCGGTCCGCCAGTCCGCGTTCTGCTTGTCGCGCCGGGCGACCTCGTCGTCGGCGGAGCGCTTCCGGTTGATAAAGCGGATGCAGTGGCGGATCAGGTCCTCCTCGATGAGCCTGCGGTCGGCGTCGCTCATGCACGCGGCATCGTGGACCATGTCGTAGCTCTCGATGAGCGGGAGAATCCACATGGCCTCGCTGAGCCGCTGGGCCATCACCTTCGAGGTGTCGCTCGGGTGGACGCCCTTGTGTTCCTTGTAGTCGTCGGGGTACCGCTCGGCGTAGCCGACGAGGATCTCGCGGGCCTTCTCGGCGTACTTGGGGTCGTCGCGGAGCTGGTAGGCCCAGCCGAGCCAGCCGGCGATCTTGCTGAGCAGGCTGTGGGCCCGGGCCGGCGCGTCGCCGCGATCGGTCATCTGGGCGGGCTTGCTCGGGTCGGGG
>CAZGEE010000264.1:0-3715 GCA_964525035.1 uncultured Anaerolineales bacterium | reverse complement strand
CCCCCGGCCGCACACGAGGCGTGGGCCAGCGACAGGGGGCCCGCGACCACTTCTACGGGCAGGAGTCCCAACTCCTCCGCCGTCTCGGCGGCCCGCCGGACGGAATCGCCCGAGGCAGCGGCGTAGACGCACCCGTCCTCGCGCCGGCCCCGCACCGGCTCGAAGTCGAAGGTCTGTGAATCGACCGGCAGGGGGAGTGTGCGTGCCAGGTGGTCGGCGAGCTGCTCGGACCGCCCGCGTGCGTCATCCTCGTCCAGGCGCACCACGCCCACCGCCGCGGCCCGCAGCACCACGGCCGCCGGGGCGCCCCGCAGGCCGAGTTCCGCCAGGCGTTCCCGCGCGGAACCCATCTCGACGGGCGAAGCGGCCGGGAAGGTCTTCCAGACGTCCACCTGCGGCTCCCCGCCGGAAGCTGAGACGGCCACCAGGGATACCTGCCCGCCGGCCCTGCGCAGTGCCACGGCGATCCGTTTCACCTGAGCACCTCCCCCGGGCCGGTGTAGAGGACGGTTACCCGCTCGCCTTCCCGCTGCAGCACCCAGTAGCGGAAGTCGCCCCCCTCGTCCGGGCGGCGGATCACGGCGTGGACCACGAACAGACGGCTCTTGAAGGCCAGCCCGCCCGGCACCCCTCGATGCGCGTCGGTGCCATAACCGGGGGCGTTTATGAAGGCGGCCGAATGGGTCAGGGGGCGCTTGAGCCGCTCCTCGCCCAGCCACGTCAGCGCCGGCTGGCTCAGCCCCGTCTCCCTGGATAGGATGCTGAGGGGCGTGGTGTTGACGTTCGGGGGGACGCGGTTCAGAAGACGCCGCACGTTGGGGTCGCCGTTGGCCAGGAGGTTGACGCCCTCCGGAAGCCCCTGGTCGTGCCGCATCCAGTCGTCCTCCGGCATGCCGGGCAGCACCCAGTCGGATACCTTGACCTCTATCCGCGTCTCACCCAGCTCGAGGTGGCAAGGCCGGGTCCACTCGTCCCGGAAGGTGTCGTTGGGGCCCTTCCTGGCGTCGGCCTTCAGTAGCGCCACGGCCGCCTGCAGGGCGGACTTCGCCTCCACGGACCGCTGCACCACCGAGGCCGCCGTGCGGCTCTCGTTGACGGTCATGGGCAGACCCTCCATCTGCAGCGTCACCACGGTCCCCAGGGCGGCCACGAACGCCAGCGCGGCCAGCAGCACGACGCCCCGCCGGCCCGAATCGCCTGGGTTTTGTCTACCGCCAGTCATGGTCGTCCGCCTTCAGTCGGTGCGTAACTCCCGGACAGCACTGGAGCACGTGGTCCGAATCCCCGAAGGAGAGCCGGACCTCCAGCAGGTCGGGCGCGACCCTGTCGCCAGACCTCCCCTCGTCGTCGGAGCGGCCGGTGAGCTCGAAACGGGTCAGGCCGCGGAGCACGGGTACCGCGACGCCCGCCTCCTCGCCGGGAACCGATTCGGCCCTCAGCAGGGAGAAGCCCTCGCCATCGGCGCGGCAGGTGTAGGTGACCCGGTGGGCGCCGTAGAGGATTTCCTCCCTCGCCGCGGGGTTCGGCTCCGACACGGGATACAGCGTGCCCACCCGCACGAACTCCAGCCGGTCGGCCCGCGTCCCGCCGACGTGGGAGCGCACGATCCGGAACGGCTCCTCCTCTCCGACCGCCATCAGGTGCCCGATGTCCTCTCCCAGCACGCGGCGGAACCGGAAAAGCCGCCGGGCCGCGGGCACCTCCTCGGCGGACCGCTCCCGGTAGGAGACCGCCGCATCGAGCGAGACGGCGCAGACGCCCATCACGACCGCGGCGATCGCCAGGGCCACCACCACCTCCACCAGCGTGAAGCCGGCGGGGCATCCCGACCCGTCAGTCCGTGTGAAAAAGGAACACATACTCCGTCCTCTCGTCCTCTGCTCCTGCGCCCGGATACACGACCTGGAGCGTGCCTTCGTGCAGGCCGGGCACGTCGCTGGGGCCGCTGGCCGGCCTTCGGCTGAGCTCCCACCGGATTCCGGGCGCGGTCTCGAAGGCCCCCCGCCGGCGGAGGGGAAACTCGCCCTCGCTCTGTATCTCCTCGATCATCCCCAGCGCCAGGGCGGCGGCTTTCATGCGGTCGGATGCGGCCCCGTTGGCCCGCACAGCGTAGCGGCTGGCGGCCATCAGCCAGACCAGCGCGCAGCCGACCACCGCGGCCGCTACGACCGCCTCAATCAACGTGAAGCCTCTCCTCCTCATCACCCGCCTCCGAACCTCTCATCGGAATCAGTCGGTACTCGTGCCGTCCTGCCAGGACGGTCGCCTCCCCGGTCACCGGGTTTACCTCGATGGTCCGCGCGCCGACGCGGGGCAGGACCAGCCGCACCATGTGCGGCTCGCAGGCGCCGGAGCCGGCGATGGCGACCTCCATCCGGCCGTGTCTCTGCACTTCGAGCGTGTCGGCCACCCGCGCGACGGATTCCATGCGCACGGGGCTGCGCACGGTGTGCCCAATCGCCTCCCTGGGGGCTTCAACGGGCCGGGCCTCGTAGGTGGCGGTATCCATGTCGAAAACCGCGATCCAGTCCCGGCCGGATTCGGCCGCCTCGGCCGTCGCAGACCGCACCCATCCCGCCAGCCTGGCGGCCTCGCGATCCAGGGGCCGGTCCTCGGGCGTGCCGGCGAACGAGAAGGCCACCAGCCCAAAGCTGATCGTCATGATGGCCATCACCACGACCAGTTCCACCAGCGTGAAGCGGACGCTATTCGTCGAGTTGGGCCGTCGATATGTCGGCATTGTCCTCCTCCCCGCCGGGCTTGCCGTCCGCCCCGTAGGTGACGATCTCGAAGGCCGGCCCCGGGCCGGAGCGGCGGAAGTACTGGTACTCGTTGTCCCAGGGGTCTTTGGGGACGCTGCGGCGTCCTTCCAGGTACCCGCGCCACTTCGAGACGTCTTCGGGCTGCTCGATCAGTGCCCGCAGCCCCTCGTCGGGCGTCGGATACCGGCCGGTGTCCTTCTTGAACAGTTTTACGGCCGTGTCCAGGGACCGGAGGTCCGCCTTGGCACGCACCACCTTTGCCTCGTCGATGCGGCCGATCACGCTGGGCAGTATGGTGGCCGCCAGAAGCCCGATGATCACCACTACCACCAGGACCTCGACCAGCGTGAAGGCCCGCCTCCGCCGTCTGTCTGCGTTCCGGCCGCTCATCCTTGCATTTCCTCAAAGCTGGATAATCTCGCCGATCCTGACGATGGGCAGCAGCACCGCCAGCACGATGAACAACACCACGGCCCCCATCAGCACCACCACCAGGGGCTCCAATGCCCGGCAGGCACGGTCCGCCGCCATCTCCACCTGCCGCGAGTAGTCGTCGGCCAGGGTCCGGAGCAGCTCCTCCAACTCCCCGCTCTCCTCGCCGGCGGCCATTATCTCGGCCACCGTCCGGGGAAACAACGCCCGTTCCCCGATGGCCGCCGAGGCGGCCCGACCCACCTCGACCTCGGCCGCCACGCGCCGGACATCCCGCGACATCGCCCGGTTGTCCAGAACGCTTCCCGTGGTCCGGAGGGCATTCAGGAGAGGAACGCCGGTCTCCAGCAGGGCGGCCAGCGTGGCCGAGAACTCGGCCACCGCCCGCTTGCGGTAAAGCCCGCCCACGAACGGAAGTCCCAGCTTGAACCCGTCCCACCACAGCGCGGCCGGCTCGTATCGGTCCATCAGCCTAAACGCCACGTAGGCGGCCAGCGCCCCGGCCAGCAGGACGGGCCACC
>CAZGEE010000263.1:0-3722 GCA_964525035.1 uncultured Anaerolineales bacterium | reverse complement strand
GGCCAAGCCTCCATCCGAGGCTTCGAGTATCGCGGCGTGGGCCCCTTCGAGCGGGACGAGCCCATCGGCGGGGACTTCCTGCTCCTCGCGGGCGGGGAGTACGAGTTCCCGCTCGTGGGTGAGAATTTGCGGGGCGTGGTGTTCGTCGACGCCGGCACGGTGGAAGAAAACACCAACCTCAGCACGCTGCGGGCGTCCACGGGTGTGGGCCTGCGGTTCACCATGGACATGATGGGCGCCCCCGTTCCGTTCGCCTTCGACCTGGGCTTTCCCCTCGCCAAGGGTGACGATGACGAAACGCAACCCTTCAGCTTCTCGATCGCCTGGAGTTTCTGAATTCGCGCGCACGTGGATCCAGTTCAAACGGAGGACATTCCATGCACTCGAAACGCCCGTTGCTGATTCTTCTCCTGGTCGTCCTGGCAGCCTCCCTGGTCGCAGCGGCCTCGGCCCGACCCGAGCCCGCACGCGTCGGAGTCTGCAACGTCCGCGACGTCGTCGTGAACTACCGGGGGTTCATCAAACTTCGCGAACGGCTCGAGCAGGAGGAAAACGAGATCGTGGCGGAGGTGAAGAAGCGGAGCCAACAGGTCGACGAAATGCTCGCCGAGCTCCGGGAACTCAAGCAAGGAACCGAGGCCTACAAGAAACTGGACGAGGCGTGCTGGACGAAGACCTACGAAACCCGGGCCTACCAGGAAGTCCAGAAGACTCGCCTGGAACGCGAGCGTCGGAACGGCCTGAGAGCTTCCTACGAAGACATCAAGGACGCCATCGCCGAATGCGCCGAGGAAATGGGCCTGGACCTGGTCCTCTACACGCGCGACGTGGACCTGGCGCAGGCCGGCAACGTCCAGGAACTCGAGGGAATCATCGGATCAAAAACCGTGCTGTATAAAGCGCCGCAGCTCGACATCACCGAGGACGTGCTCAGCCGCCTCAACGATGGAGCGGAATCCGAGCCTGAAACCGAGTAACCAGGGCGTGATCAGCCCCGCTTCAGGAGGTATGCCGCTCCCCCGCCGGCCACGACGCCACACCCCCATCCTCCCCGCCAGCCCGGCATGGGAACGGGGCGCCAACGGGGTATGCGCTGTCTCATCACGCCCTGCTCACGATCAACTCTTCTCGGGGAGGGCCGAGCTTGGCGTCCGCGCCTGAACCATTTCGACGATCCGGCAGGCCAGATCGACCGCCCGCCGGCCGTCCTCCCCGCTGACCACCACGTCGCCCTCCCCGCGCAGCGCTTCCACGAACGCCGCGAGTTGCTTGGTCAAGGCATCGTGGTCGTCGATCTCGATCTGCTCGACGTCCAGCATGGACTCGAAGTCCGCATTCTCCGCCGCGGGAGGCTCGAAGCGGCCGGAGGCCATCGCAGCCTCTCGAAGCGCCTTCAGCGATTCTCCCGGGCGGATTACAACGCCCGACTTCTTCCCGAAGTCCAGGCCCACGTAGGCGCTCTCGGAGAAAATGCGAATGCGCCGCTCGACCTTCAGCGCCGCCCGGCTTGCCACCATGTCTGCCACGCACCCGTTTGCGAAGCGAACGCGCACGTTGGCCATGTCCTCCGTCAGCCCCACGACACTCACACCCACGGCGTCGACGCTTTCGACGTCCGACCGGATCAGGCTGAGCACCAGGTCAATGTCGTGAATCATCATGTCCATCACGACGCCGACGTCCATGCTCCGGAAGCGGCAGGGACTGACCCGCACGGTCTCGATGAAGCGGGGCTTCAGGTCGTACCGCCCCAGCGCCATGAACGCCGGGTTGAACCGCTCCGTGTGCCCCACCTGGAGCGGCGCGCCACCAGTGTCCGCAGCCCGGACCAGTGCCGCGGCATCCTCGCGGCCGGCCGCCAGGGGCTTCTCCACCAGGCACCCGATCCCTTTCTCCAGAAGCGGAACGGCGATTTTCGCGTGGGCGGCCGTCGGCACGGCCACCACGGCGGCATCGATCGTTCCGGGCAACTCCTCCGCACTCGCCAACGGCGTGGCCCCGTACTGCTGGGCCAGGCGACGGGCCCTCTCGGAGTCCGAATCCACTACGGCCTCCAGAGCCACGTCCGTGTTCTCGGAGCACACGCGGGCGTGCAGCCCTCCCATGCGGCCGGCTCCGACGACAGCCATGCGCAATGTCCTGCTCACCAGTACCTCACTTTCGCAGGGCTTCCTGGTAGCGTCCGTGCTTGCCTTGCTCGCTGCGGCGGAGGCTTTCGAGCAGGTGGCGGACTTCCGGCGGGGAATCCTGCTGCCCTTCCAGCTCGGGCAGGGTCCGGCTCCGAGGTTGCCCGTAGCAGTAGAGCCGGCGATAGGCCTGTTCCAGCGTCGAGATCGTTTCCTCCGGAAAGCGGCGCCGGCGAAGCCCGATCGTGTTGACGCCGCGAACGCGGGCCGGGTGTCCCTCGACGATCATGTACGGTGGAATATCGTGTACGATGCGAGTGAGTCCGCCGACGAACGCATGGCACCCGACCGTGGTGAAGTGGTGCATCGCGGTGCCGCCGCTGACCACCGCGTGATGCTCCACGTGGATGTGCCCGGCCAGCAAGACGTTGTTCTCCAGCAGGACGTGGTCCTCCACCCGGCAGTCGTGGGCCACGTGCGCCATCGCCATCAGGTAGTTGTGATTTCCGATGCGGGTCTCGCCGCCGCTCTTCTTTGTGCCGCGATGGATCGTCACGTATTCGCGGATGATGTTTTCCTCGCCGATGCTCACGCCGGTCGGATCCTCACCGTAGGACAGGTCCTGCGGAGGGAACCCGATGCAGGCGCCGGGAAAGATGCGGTTTCCACGTCCCAGGCGCGTGTGCCCTTCGATGCTGACGCGTTCGCGCAGCACGCAGCCCGAGTCGATGCACACGTGGGGACCGATGCGGCAGAACGGCCCGATGTCCACGTCGGGGGCGATCTCCGCCTTCGGGTCGATTATTGCCGTCGGGTGAACTGCCATCTGCCAACATCTCCTCGTGGACTCGCCTAGGACTCCGCGTCGATCAGCATGAACCGTAACTCGGCCTCGCCGGCCGTCTCCCCGCTCACGGTTGCCTTGCACCGCACGTGCGCCCGGCGGGGCTGCGCCTTCACCCCCTCCGCCTCCAGCCGCAACTGGTCTCCCGGCACAACCGGGCGCCGCAGCCGAACTTTGTCGATACTGATCAGAACGGACACCTGGCCCGTGTGCTCCAGCTTGCGCAGCAGCAGCACCCCCGAGGCCTGAGCCATGGCTTCGACGATCAGGACCCCCGGCATGATGGGCGTGCCGGGATAGTGGCCCTGGAAGAACTGCTCGTTCACCGTGACGTTCTTGATCGCCACCACGCGCTCGTCGCCCTCGACCTCGACGATCCGGTCCACCATCAGCATCGGGTAGCGATGGGGCAGAACCTTCTGGATCTGCCGGATGTCCATCAAGCTCTGCGTTTCCGCGACGATCCGCGTGTCCTCCCGGATCATCTGCTCCCGGAGCTTGCGCACCAACTGCTGGTTCAGCTTGTGACCGCTGCGGATGGCCACGATCCGCCCGCGAATGTCCCGGTTCAACAGCATGAGGTCGCCCAGCAGGTCCAGCACCTTGTGGCGAACCGGCTCGTCCGGGAACCGCAGCGTATTCTGGATCACCCCTTCCGGCCCGAACACCAGGATGTCTTCGTAGGTCAGGACCTTGCCGTATCCCATCGCGCGGAGTTGCTCCACCTCGCTCTCGAGCACGTAGGTTCGGCT
>CAZGEE010000262.1:252-3725 GCA_964525035.1 uncultured Anaerolineales bacterium | reverse complement strand
TCGGCCGTCGCCTCGGGCTCGGGTTTCGGGGCAGCTTGTACCTTTTGCTCCGACTGCGCCGCGGTCGCTTCGTCGGCTTTCGGCGACGCCTCCGCCGCTTCCACTTGGACCTCGATCGCCTCTTCGGCATCGCCGTCGCCCGCGGAAGCCGATTCGCCGGCCTCCGCCCCTTCGTTCGCTTCCTGCGCGGCGAGCAGCACGGAGCGGATTCCCGTGGCCCACGTCCCAAGCGGGCGCAAAGGCAATCCGGACGGCCGGTCCTCGCCGGAAGGAACAGCCGCCTCAGCTTCCGCTGCGTCCGTTTCCCGGACGGGCGCCTCAGGACGGTCGGAGGAATTCCGGGCCGCCTTCGGCGCGGCCTCCTCCGCGGGGGTCACTTCCGGCCCCACCACCTCCTCCTCCTCGATCTCTCCACGCTGGTAGAGGTCGGCCCGGTCGATCACGCTGACCAGCTCGCTTCCCGTGCAGTGCTGGTAGTTGGCTCCCTGGACCATCAATTCCAGGTGAAGGCACTCGAACAGGCAGTACCGTTCGCTGGGTCCGAACAGCCGCATGGTGAGCCCGCCCTCGATGCCCAAGGCCTGGCAGACCATGTAGGCGAGCCGGCCCTTGGTGAGCGGCGCATCGAGGTCCTCCGGCCAGCAGGATCGCGCAATCTCGCGCTCGAGGAGCATCTGCCGGCATTCGTCCGCGGAGCGGAGCGTTCCCTCGCGGCGTTCGAGCATCGCCACGGCGCGGTAGGCGTCGCCGAGCGAGGCCGTCTGCTTACTGGTCAACAACATGAAGAACCGGGCGTCGCTGCCGGCGGCGGCCATCGGTCCGTCGGAGGCGCCGCTCTCGTCCGCGCCGCGGACGCCTGAAGCCAAGCCCAGCAACACCACCAGAGCGCATGAAAGACCGATTCGTTTCATCCTCTCATCCTCGCGGTTTCCTCCCATTCAAATATACCCGCGCCCGCGCCGGAATGCAAACGGGCCGGGCCCCGGCGCCCCTCAGAAGCTGTAAATCATGCCCGCGTACATGTAATCGCGGGCCTCCTCGTCGCCAAAGGCGTCGCCGGTCCAGAACCGCCCGTAGCGGAGCATCACGGACAGGTCGCTGAAGACCTTCCAGTTGGCGTACACGTCGACCTCGTGGCCCAGGTCGCGGTCCTGCACGTTGGCCCGGAAATCGCTGACCGGGGCCCCCTTTTTCTGGCGCCAGTAGGCGAAGAAGTCCGTGCCGACCTCCAGGTCCTCGAATCCCTCGGTCGCCGGAAGCGGCTTCAGCCGGCCCCCGAGCCGGAGCATCTGGAGGTTGGTCACCTCGGGGGCGAAGGCGTAGCCCGTGTTGACGTATCCGAACCCGAGGAACGCGTTGTCCACGCCGTCGGTGTTGCCTCCCAAGGTATCGGTGGCGATGAGCCGGTCATTGTCCCCGCCGGCCAGGGTGTACTGCGCGCTGACCACGGGCTCGTGCGGCGTCCGGACGAAGTATTCGAACAACTGGTCGTAAGCGAAGGCCCGGATGCGATTCCGGCCCCCGAGCGCGGCGTTCTGCCCGTGACCGGTTTCGAACACCAGCTCGGTCCCATAGCGCAGGTCCTGATGCAACTCGCCCGTGGAGCCCAAGCCGATGTACGTGGAGTCGTACTCGTAGTCCTGCGGTTGATTCGGAGGCTGCGGGTCGGTGTTATCGTTCTGCCGAATGTAATAGAAGAACGGGCGGTGATAATCCAGGCCGAGGTACTCCACCTGGAATCCCATGAAGAACCGGTTCATGTGGTCGGCCACGGCCGGGCTGCGGTCGATGTTGTTCCGGCTCTCGATCGTGTTGGCGGCGAGTCCCGTGAACCGCAGGTCGGCGCTCTCGACGCGGACGGTCCCGCCGTCGAGCACCTGGCTCAAGGTCAGGCCCTGCCCGAACTCGACGAACTGCCGGCCCAGGGTCATCCGGACGTCGACCGGCCAGGGTTCTCCGCCGGCCTTCTCGATCGCCCGCGACAGGTGCAGCTCGTAGAAACCCTGGTCCAGGTTGGGGCCCTCGACGTCGGTGTTCCAGCTGAACGGACTGTCGCCGGGTCCGAAGTTCGTGTGCGCGAGCACCATCCGGGCGAAGATCCGGTGCGCGTCGTCGATCACCGCCTGACCCCACAGGCGCAGGTCCATCGTCCGGACGTTCGCCTGGTCCCGGACGTCGTCGTATTGCTGCCACTGGGGGATGAAGTACCCGCCGTATTCCAGCAACACTTTCTGCTGGGCCGGGACGTCGGCGTCGAGCCGACGGCGGGTCTCCTCGTCGATGAAACGTTGTCGTTGAAAGAAACTCTGGGCCGGCTGGGCTCGGACGCGACTTGCCCCGGCGGCCAGCACGCCGGCGGCCGCAGCCAGGAGAAGCCCCTGCCTCAGTCCCACCTGAAGGACCGCCTTCCACGTGTGCATCGTCGAAC
The DNA here is from genome assembly GCA_964525035.1 of uncultured Anaerolineales bacterium. GTDB lineage: Bacteria > Planctomycetota > Phycisphaerae > FEN-1346 > JAACEH01 > CAZGEE01. The sequence continues at coordinate 1,297 of CAZGEE010000262.1, read as the reverse complement.
TTGCCCCCCTTTCGGACCGGGCGCCAAACAAAAAGAGATGCTCCGCCCCTTGGAACCGACCCCTGCGCCTCGGGACTCTCCCCGGCCGAACGGCTGGACCCCGGCCGGGACGACGTGTAGCGTAAAGCATCCGGCAGGAGCCGTCAACAGGTTTGTGTTCCCGAGAGCGGCTCCGCAGGGCCCTCCGCGCGGCCCGCCCGGCATTAAGTCGGACGCTTCCGCTTGACCGGCGACCGCCGCGCCGACATACTCTAGGGCCACGATGACAGGATCGACGTTCCCCAAAACCGCGCCCCGCGTCCTCGTCGTCGAGGACGAGCCCGTCGTCAAGGAACTGGTCTCGGAGATTCTGCGCTTCCAGGGGTTCGAGGCCACGAGCACGGCCACGGGCGAGCAGGCCCTGGAGGCCTGTGCCGATCGCCTCCCGGACGCGGTGCTCCTGGACATCATGCTGCCCGGGATCTCCGGCTACGAGGTGTGCCACCAGCTCAAGTCGAGCCGCCGGACGAATCGCGTGGCGGTGGTCATGCTCACCGCCCTGGACCGGCGGGAGGATCAGCTTCGCGGCATCCGCGCGGGCGCCGACGCCTACGTCACCAAGCCCTTCGAGCCCGACCGGGTCGTCGAGGCCCTGCGGAAAGCCGTCTCCGACGTGCGCCGGAACGCCGCCGCCGCCCCCCCCCAGCGGAACGTCCGCCTGCTGCTGGAAAGCGACCTCGAATACCTGGCCCACGTGAACGAATTGCTGACGGCCCTCTACGGGCGCACCCCGATGGCGGAGGAGGCGATCCGGTACGTCCGCCTCGGCCTGCTCGAAGCCGGGGAGAACCTGGCCGACTGGGCCCGCCGCCACGATGCCCCCCTCCAGGTGCACCTGGAGTACAGCCTGACCGACGAGGCCTTCGAGCTCGTGATCCGCGACGAGGGCCCGGACCGCGAGGCGGAGCCCGGCGGGCCGGCCGGAGGGGCCCTGGGACAGAAACTCGGCCTCGACGCCGGGGCCACCGCCACGCTGCTCTCCGACCAGGTCATGGACGAGGTCGCC
>CAZGEE010000262.1:0-242 GCA_964525035.1 uncultured Anaerolineales bacterium | reverse complement strand
TCGCCTGGACCACCCCCGGCCGCGAGGTCCGCGCCGTCAAGCGGTTCGGATAGCCGCCCCGCGTGCAACCCGGCCCCGGGCGGGCTCGGGCTGGAGCGCCGCGCCGGCACAGACCCACCGGCGTTGCCCCCCGTCGACGGCGCACCGCCCGATGATGCCTTCCGGCAGCGCGCCCGCACAGGAGCACCCTCCCCGGCCGCTCGGGACGCGCGCCGGAAGTGGCGTCGGCAAAGCAACTTATC
>CAZGEE010000261.1:0-3736 GCA_964525035.1 uncultured Anaerolineales bacterium | reverse complement strand
CGCAGCTCGAAACCGAGTACGCCGACATGCCGCCCCAGTTCGGGGCCATGGGCTCGTCGGCCCGGGTCGACGAGGTGCGGCGCAGGTTCGCCGAGGTGCTCAAGCTGGTCGGGCGCATGGCGGAACTTCAGAACCTGGTGGTGCGCCTGGCCCGGGAGTTGCGCAAGACCCAGCGGCGCACCAACGCCCTGAGCCGGATCTTTATCCCGAACTACGAGGAGACCATTAAATACATTACCGAGACGCTCGAGGAACGCGAACGCGAGAGCGTGGCGGTGATGAAGATGATCAAGGCGCGCCAGACGGCCGCGCGCGACCGCGCCGACTAGGGCGCGGCGATACCCGACGGAGGTCCGAGATGCCCATGCCCCGACCCAAACATATCCTGGTACTCGCCGACGGTTCGCAGGAAGGGTTCCGGGCGGCCGAGCACGCCATCGCCCTAGCCCGGGCCACGGACGCCAAGCTGACGGCCCTCAGTGTGATCGACACGGAAACGCTGCGGCAGCTGCTCACCTATCGCATCCTCGCCACCCAGGAGATGGGCGACTTCGAGGCCGAACTGGAGGCCAGCGCGCGCCAGTACCTCGGCCGCGTCCGCAACATGGCCGCCGAGGAAAAGGTCGTCGCCGAACAGGTCCTCGTCAAGGGGTCGTACCACACCGCCGTGCTCAACCAGCAGAAACGCCTCGAGGTGGACCTGATCTGCATGGCGGGGTTCCAGAGCAGCCGCGCCAACCGCGACCTCCTGGCCCGCGAGTACCTGAAGATCGTCGACCAGTGCCCCTGCCCGGTGCTGCTGGTCAAGTGATCCTCGTTCCGCCGGGCGACCCCCGGCGATCGGCACGCTCAGTCCGGGAGGCTCCCCGCAAACGCCTCCACGTCGCCGCCGAACTCCTCCTCGAAAATGCGCCGCACCACGCCCTTCGCCTTGCGCTCGGCTTCCCACTCGGTCTCCGCGTCGAACAGGTACCCGTCGCCGCCGTGCGAGATGAGGTACCGGGCCGGGGCGTTGATCATGCCGTGGCGGTCCCGGCTCGCGGGCGCGTCCGGCTCGACGTACATCAGGATCGACGTCCAGCGCGGCGCCATCTCCGTGGCCAGGTACTCCAGGCCGATCCGCCGCGCCCGGGCCGGCAGTTTCATCCGGTAGTGCGAAAGACGGATCATCGCCTCGTGCCGCCACGCGGCGTAGCGCTTGTCGAAGGGACGAACCTCCACGTCCACCGCGACGCTTTGCGAGGTCCGTTCCCAGTAGACGTCGCGACGGATCTCGAACTGGTTGTTGAATTCCCAGACGAATCCCTCGACGTGGACCTCGGGTTTCGGGGCCCACCACTCGCTTGTGCCGTAGCCCAGCAGGAACCCGCCCGCGGCCAGCGCGACGGCGGTAACCCCCAGGGCCGCAACCGTCTTCATCGGGGCGTCCTTCCTGCCGGCCCGGGGCCGACTCGTTCACTCGTCGTCGGACCGCGGCGGCCCGGCCGCCGATCCGCGCCCAAGAAAATCGTTCAGAATCGCCACGCTGGAGCTGGTGCCGATCCGCTCCGCCCCGGCATCGGCCATGGCGCGCGCTTGCGCGAAGGTCCGGATGCCCCCGGCCGCCTTCACCCGGGCCCGGCCGCCCACTCGCTGTTTCATCAGCCGAATGTCCTCCACCGTCGCGCCGCCGGGACCGAAGCCCGTCGAAGTCTTCACGAAGTCCACGCCCGCCTCGCACGAGAGGTCACACAGGCGAAGCTTCTCGTCGACGGCCAGGTAACAGGTCTCGAAGATGAGCTTCAGGACGCGGGCCTCGGCGGCCCGGCGCACGGCCGAAAGCTCCGCTGCCACGTCGGTCCACCGCCCGCTTTTCACCGCCGTCAGGTTCACCACCACGTCGACCTCGTCGGCGCCGGCGTCGACGGCTTCGGCCGCCGCGTGGGCCTTCTGCGCCGCCGTGCCGAAGCCCATCGGGATGGCCAAGGCGGCGCCGACCCGCACCGAGCTGCCCTCCAGCTCCTCCGCCACCACCGGCAGATCGTACGGACTGACGCAGACCGTGTGGAAGCCCCATTCGCGGGCCTCGCGGCAGGTGCGCCGCACGTCCTCCAGCGTGTGGCCCGGTCGCAACATCGTGTGGTCGAGCAGCGCCGCCAGGCGCGCTTCCGTCCAGGACTGCGAAGTCATGACGCCCCCATCGCACGGATTCCGGTTGCCTCTGCGACCGCTCATTCTAGGGTCCACTCTCCCCCCTGTCCACCGGGCAAGCTCCGCGGCGGAGACGGCGAGCCCCCCTCCCGAGGTTCCCGCCGGGCACCCTCCGCGCCGCCCGAGGCGCGCCGCACATCGCCCGCTTACCGGGCCAACCGGCATGAAGGTTTCCCCGCGCAATGACCGATAACCTTACGGGAGCCGCGCCGGCGCGGTCCGAGGGGGTGACTGTGCGCCGGGGCGACGGCCCGGACACGAAGGGGCGAACGATGAGGACTCGCCGGGGAATCCCCGCTTTTCTCCTGGCCGCATGGCTGGCATGCTGCGCTGCGGGACCTGCCGACGAGGAGGAAGGTTCCCTTCAGCGGTACGTCCGGCAGGAGGTGAAGACCTTCGATTTCGAGACGAGCTACGGTGCCCCGGCGCCCATGAACTGGGAAAAGGTCCGCGGGCGCACCTACCCGGCTTACACCGAGGGACAATTCGACGTGGAGGTCGCTCGCTCGGGCGGGGGAAGTTTCTGCTTCCACATGCACGGCGGAAACTGCGCCTATGAGTACGCCCCCCGGCGGATCGTGATCGAGCCGGCCTTCGATTATTGTCTCGCGGGCTGGATTCGAACCGAGGGCCTCCGCCACAGCCAGGCGCGGCTCAGCCTGTGGCTGAACGACCAGCAGGGGCGCCGCATCCCGGGCAGCAGGAACACCACCGAAGGTCTGAGCGGCACCCGCGACTGGACCCGAGTCTTCGTCCACGTATCCACCCGGCACGGGACCGACGGGCGCGACTACGAGCGGCCGCCGCGGTTCGCGGACATGGCGATGGAGGTCCTCGGCGCCGAGGTCCAGGACATCGGCGGGAAGGTCTGGTTCGACGATCTGCACCTGTACCGCATCCCCAGGCTCCGGATGCGGATGGACGGCCGCCGCCTTCTGTTCGAGAAGGACAAGCCGATCGTCGCGCACCTTGCGGCCGACGGGCTCCTGGCCGACTCGTTTCCGGGACGGCTCACGGTCCGCAATGATCGCGGCGAAACGATGTTCCGCAAAATCGCCTCCCTGATTCCCGGGCAGGACGGGGCCGCCCGACGCAGCGTGACTCTGCCGCAACTGGCCCCGGGAGCCTATCACGCGACCTACGATCTGGCGAGCGACCGGGCCACCATGCTCTGTCGGCGCGCCTCGTTCGCCGTCCTGGCGCCCCGGGTCGCCCCGGAGGTCCTCTCCGGCGTCGGGTTCGGGCTCGACGACCCCACGGGGATCGACGACCCGGACACGCTCGTGGCCCTGGCCGAGGCCCTCGGCGTGCGCACGTTGAAGTTGCGCCTGTGGCGGCGCTCGACCTCCCTGGAATCGTTCGGCTCGCCCCGCATCGAGGAAGTGGTTCGCAGACTTCGCCCCACCGGGGTCCGGTTCGTCGGCGTCTTCGCCGAACCGCCGCGCTCGCTCGACACCTCGGGCGGGACTCCGCTGCGCGGCATGGCCGACCTTCTGGGCGCCGACTCCGCGCGGTGGCGCCGGCCGCTGAGCGTCACCGTCAGCCG
>CAZGEE010000260.1:0-3740 GCA_964525035.1 uncultured Anaerolineales bacterium | reverse complement strand
CCGAGGTCTACGGGAGCGCACCATGAGCGACTGGCACGACGACGACCTCCGAGCGCTCGCCGAGCGCATTGCCGACCTCGACCCCGACGCCCGCGCCGTGGTCGAGCTCGTCGTGGCCCGGCTCGAGGGAGGCCGCCCCGACCTGGCTGCGTCGCAAAAGCCAGCTCCGAGGCTTCGGGTCGGAGACGCTCGCGACGACGAAATGAGACACCGTGAGACACCCCGCCCCTGGACGGACGACGAGCTCCGGGCGCTCGCCGCGGCGGCGGCCCCCCGGGAGCTCGTCTGGTCGGCGGCGGACTTCCGGGCGCTCGCCGAGGCGGCGGCGGAGGCGCTTCTGCTCACCGAGGAGACGAGCTGAGGCGTGTCACACGGGTGTCACACTGTGTCACATTGTGCCCGGCGGCCAGCGAGCTCGCCCCTACGCCCGCGGCTACCAGTCCAGCCGAGAGAGCCGCCAGGGTGTGGGCGCCGCATGGGGAAGCCCGGGATACCACCCCGGACTGTCGAGGTAGACGAGCCGGTGACCGGCTTCCACGGCCTGCCGGAGGGTGAGCTGCTCGCCGGCGGGCGGCTCGTCCACATAGGTCAGGGCCGGGCTCTCCCCCGCGGGGGTGCAGCGCGTGTCGTCGTGGTACCAGGCCCCGGACCCCGAGACCACGTCCACCGTGGCGACGTGGTCAGCGAGCTCGTCAGCGGTCATGCCGGCCGCCCTGGCGCTCGACCCATGCCAGGCCCCGCTGCGAAACGAGACGGGCCAGCGACAGGACGTCGAAGGTCTCGCACCGGCCGCCGGTCCCGGTGACCACGACCTTCTCAGCCCCGCCGTCCAGCCCGGCTCCGGCCATGAGCTGGGCAACCGCGGACACAACGGTCCGTCCCACGCTGGGGGCCCGCCGCCCCGACTCCGCCGACGTCCACGACAGCTCCCCGAGCTCCCCGAGCTCGAGGTACCAGGTCTCGGTTCTGCCGTTGGCGTAGGTCGCAACCCCGACAGCGACCCGCACTGCGTCCTTCATGTCTGACCTCCATTGCCCGGGGCTACCGGGCGGCTGAGGCGAGGGCGAAGTGGTGACGGGCCGTGACGGGAGCGTGACGGGGGCCCGAAGCGAGAAACGCCGGCGAACCATTTCACCAGCGTTTTTCCAGTGCCTAGGGACGGAGTTGAACCGCCGACACGGGGATTTTCAGTCCCGTTACAGGGGTGTTTCGCCACGTTGCACCTTGTTGCTCTACCGCTGTAACTGCCCGTAACCATTGCCCTTGCCATGCTCACCATGTTGCACCATGGTGCGCGGTATGTCAAGCTGCCGTGACGGGAGCGTGACTGGAGCGTGACGGGAGCGTGACGGGAGCGTGCCCGCGCAGCGCCGCCGCGAAGGCAACTGGAGGTGAGGCCATGACCGCACTCAGCGTCCGCATAACGAAGACTTTAATCCTCAAGACCGAGGCACCGCCGGGGACCAACCCCAGGGCCGGACATGTCGTCCTGGACCGGGACGTTCCCGGGCTTCGGCTGGTGGTCTACCCCTCGGGCCGGAAGGTCTGGTCGCTGTACTACCGCACTGCGGACGGTCGCCAGCGCCGCCTGGCCCTGGGGGACGCGACGGTCATTCACCCCGACCGGGCACGTGCCCTGGCCCGCAAGCTGCTCGGGGACGTGGCCCACGGCGAGGACCCCTCGGAGGAGCGCCGAGAGAAGCGCCGGAGCCCGGCCGTCGCCGACCTGGCCGACAGGTACCTGTGCGAGCACGCCGAGCCACACAAAAAGCCGTCGAGCGTCGAGCACGACCGCCGCAACCTTCGCCTCCATGTGCTTCCCCGGCTGGGCAAGAAAAAGGTCCAGAGCGTGACCACGGCCGATATCGAGGCCCTCCAACATAGTATGAGGGAGACCCCCGGGGCGGCGAACCGGACAGTTGCGCTGCTCTCGAAAATGTTCACTCTCGCCGAGCGGTGGGGGCTACGGCCCCAACACTCGAACCCATGCACGGGGGTGCGCAGGTACCGCGAGAGGCGTTTGCACCGCGACCTCTCGGAGCTGGAGCTGGCCCGCCTCGGGCAGGCCCTCGAAGAGGACGAGGCTGCCGGGGGCAACCCGGTCGCCTTGGCGGCGATTCGGTTCCTGCTCTTTTCGGGGCTTCGCCGTGGTGAAGCTCTCGCCCTCCAGTGGCGAGACATAGACGAGGCCCGGGGCTTCCTACACCTGCGAGACACCAAGACCGGCGGCCGGGTCGTGCCGCTGAATGGCCCGTCGCTGGCCGTGCTGGCCCGTCTGGTGCGGCTCCCGGACAACGCCCACGTCTTTACCGGCGCCCGCCCCGGCAAGCCTCTGCACGACGTCAACCGGCCCTGGTACCGGGTAAGGCTCCGCGCCGGTCTGGACGGCGTGAGGCTGCACGACCTGCGCCATTCCTTCGCCAGCCATGCTGCTGCCGGTGGGCTCGGGCTCCCGGTAATTGGGCGGCTCCTGGGCCACCGGGTCCCGGCGACCACGGCCAGGTATGCGCAGCTCGCGGACGACCCGGCCCGGCGGGCGACCGAGACCGTCGGTGGCGGAATCGCGAAAGCCCTCGCCGTTGGCGAGCGAGCCGCCCGGAAGGTGAGGCCATGACCGGGCCGGCCCACCCCCGGCCCTACGCCGCCCTCCCGAGGCCGCCGCTCTCGGCCGCTGTCGAGCTCGTCAGCGTGCCCGAGGCTCTCGACCGGCTGGGGCGCCGCTTCTACCCCGACCGCTGGCCGGCGGGCTGGAGGGAGGACCCCGCGACCCGGCTGACCCCACCGACGGGCGAGGAGCTCCCGCCCCCTGACTCCGACGGCAGCGGCGAGCTGGTGGCCGTGGTGCTCGCGGGGTTGGTCCAACTGCTCGGACGCGGCCAAGTGAGAGCCGTCGCCGCCCCCACCACCTCGGTCGCCGTGGGCGGGGGACCGGGCTTCGTGGCCGGGCTGCCCCCCGCGAAGCTCGGGGCGAGGGAGACGGTCGAGGTCGCACCGGCGACGTGGTTGGGCTGGCAGTTGCTCGAGTTCGAGGAGCGGACCAAGGGCGCGTCGGCCGCACTGGCCCGCCGCTCGGAGCTGCTCCTGCCGAGGCCCCGAGCCGCGGAGGGGGAGCGCGGCCCGTCCGCGCCGGTCCGGGTCTCAGTCTACCTGGTGGCTGACGACGTCACCGAGCTCGGGCCGGGGGAGCTCGCCGAGGCGGCCCAGAAGGCCCGCAGACGTGGGCGCTGCTCCGACTGGCCGCCCTGGAAACGGGCGGCGTGGGACCTACTGACGGCGACCGGGAGCTGCACAAGAGCCGAGCTGTGCGGCGAGTGGCTCCGCCTGCACGACGCGCCGCCCGAGCCCGGCAAGAAGGACGGGAAGCCCGCCCTCACGTTCGGCAAGGACACGGTCAGGGTTGACTCGCTCGACCGCGAACTGAACCGACTCCGAAACAAGTGGCGCGCCGGCGACTGAGCCGCGCGAAAAACCCCGCAGCTCGAGCGTCTGGACGACTGTTGGACTGTCCAACAGTTGTCCAGTGTCCGGTTGCGGTTCCGGTGAGCCACGGCGCACACTGGGGGCATGACGAAAAACACCGAAACACCCCCCGAACCCCTCATTTGTGAAACCGAGGCCGCCGCGCTCCTCCGCGTCAGGCCGGCCACCCTCAGGAGGTGGCGCTGCGTCGGGCGAGGCCCCGCGTACTTCAAGACACCGGGCCGCTCCGGACGGGTAGGGTACCTTCCGAGCGACGTAAT
>CAZGEE010000259.1:542-3746 GCA_964525035.1 uncultured Anaerolineales bacterium | reverse complement strand
GTGCCGACCAGCAGGTCGCGGACGGTCACGGGGCTTTCGGCCGCGACGAACTCGTCCGCGGTGTGGCGCTCGTGCGCGGAGGGTCGGCCGACCAGCTCATCCCACGGGCCGTTGGCGGCGAGGATGCGGCTTTGGCGGTCGACGAACACGGCCGGGCGGTCGATGACCGCGAGGGTCTCCTGGATGCCGCTGAGCTGCCGGTGCCGCGTCGCCGAGGCTTCCGTCACGATTTCCACCAGCGATTGGATGTGAAACGGTTTCTCGACCAGGTCGAACGCACCGAGGCGAAGGCACTCCTCCGCGACGTGGATCGACGGGAAACCGGTGATCATGACGACCGGCAGGCTCGGCCGGACGCACCGGATGTGCTTCAGCAGATCGATCCCCGAGCCGTCCTGGAGCGCGACGTCGCAGATGGCCAGGTCGATGTCCTCGGTCTCGACCTGGACCTTCGCCTCCTCGAGGGTCCCGGTGCAGAGGCACCGGAAGTGATGGTCCGTGAGCGTCCGCGCCAGCAGGTCCTGGACCTCGGGCTCGTCGTCCACGATCAGCAGTGTCGGTTCCATGGCGTTTCCGTGCGGCTCCGGCCCCACCCGGCGGATGCTCGCGGCCGGGCACGGGTGCCGAGGCGAGCGATGCCCCCCTTGGAACATACAGCACCAAAACATATCGCCAAGATAGTTGAAGGACCTTTAACCGATTTGAAATGCCCGCCCCGCGGCCCCGGACCCGGTTCCCTGCGGTCGGGAAGGCCCCGGAACGTACCCCGAAGGGCGGCAAGCTCTTCCGGGGCGACGCCCCCTGTGGTATGCTTCCCTCGGACCTTGACTGCGGGAGGAACAAAAACCATGAAACGAACGCTTACGTGGGGCGGCCTGGCGGGGGCCTGGACGCTGGCCGTGTTCCTCGGAGCCTGCGGCGGCAACGGAGAAGGGTATCCGGGCGACGGAACCGACGGGCGCCCGCGGGCCGACTGGAAACCGGCCGAGTGGCCCCAGCTCGAAGAGCCGGACGTCACGCTCCCCGGAGGCGTCGTCTCGGACATCCTCGGCAAGATGCCGCCGGGGATCAGCGTGGCCGACGCGCTGGTCCGGCCCGGCGAAACCGCCGAAGTCCGGATCACGCTCGGGCGCGGCTTCGGCAGCACGACCGTCAAGGCCTACCCGGACCGCCACGTCACCGTCCTCGAACTGCTCGGCGACCAGCGGCGCTCCGTGCTCGAGGCGGAGACCGACGCCGACGGTCGGGTCGTGCTGGAGCGAATGTTCGAGCAGCCCGGCAATTACTTCTTCCTTGCCACGGTCGACGGGAAGATCGACGGCCGTGAGGTCCGCGACGCCTTCTTTGGCGTCTACGTTCGCGAGTCGACGACCCCGCTGGCGATCTGCGACCTCGACAAGACGCTCGTGAAATCGGGCTTCGCCAAGGTGATGCTCGGGATGGCCGAACCGTTCGCTCACGCGCCCGAGGTGGTCCACCGCCTGGTGACGGAGCGCGGCCTGACGGTGCTCTACCTGACGCACCGGCCGGACTTCTTCGGCCCGTCGAGCAAATACTGGCTGCGGTCGCACGGCTTCCCGCCGGGGCCGCTCGTGACGAGCGACCTGGGTGGGCTGCTGGCCGGGAGCGGGGAGTTCAAGGCCCGCCGCATCGCCGACCTCAAGGCCGTGTTCCCCAACGTCCGGCTGGCCGTGGGCGATAAGTACAGCGACGTGGCCGCGTACCGCGAGAACGAGATCCGGAGCATTCTCCTGCCGGACATCGACTGGGACGAGGACGACGCGGAACACTGGCAGAAGCACTGGATCGGTCTGGAGGGCCTCCCCGGGGAGACGACCGTCTGCCGGGACTGGTTCGAGATCGAAAAGGCCGTTTTCGGCGACCGGAGCTTTCCGCCCTCACGTCTGCTCTCGGAGGTCCGCAACAGACTCCAGCGTGCCGGCGACGACGATTAGTTCGCCGATCCCCGGCCGGCGCGGGACCGGCTTTCGGGCCGCACGGCCCGCGGCGGGCCTCGGCCGGTTTTCGAGCGGTCCCGGACTCGCAAGCGCACGGACGGGCGGCCTTGAACCGGCGCGCCGGGGGGGATAGAATGCTGTGGCGGCCCGGCGGGAATTGACTCGCCGGGTCCTGCAGCGTCCGAGGGAAAACGGATGTGGGACTATAGCAAAAAGGTCAAGGAACATTTTCTGAATCCGCGGAACGTCGGCGAGATCGAACGTCCCGACGCCGAGGCGGAGGTCGGCAACATCACCTGCGGGGACGCCCTGCGGCTGATGCTCAAGCTGGACGAGAATGAGCGGATCGTCGACGCGAAGTTTCAGACGTTCGGGTGCGCCTCGGCCATCGCCTCCTCCAGCGCGCTGACGGAGATGATCAAGGGCATGACCGTCGACGAGGCGGCCCGGCTCACCAACGACGACATCGCCGAGTTCCTGGACGGCCTGCCCGAGGCCAAGATGCACTGTTCGGTCATGGGCATGGAGGCCCTGCAGAAGGCCATCGCCCGGTACCGCGGCCACGGCGAGGCCGCGCCCGAGGACGAGGGCACCGTCGTCTGCCGATGCTTCGGCGTCACGGACCGGCTCATCGAGAAGGTGGTCCGCGAGCACAACCTGCAAACCATCGAGGACGTGACGCACTACTGCAAGGCCGGCGGGGGCTGCGGCGGATGCCACGACGAGATCCAGAAGATCATCGACCGGGTCCACCGGGAGCGGGCCCCGGCGGCGGAGGCGCCGCGAAGGCCGCGCGGCAAGCTCACCAACATCGAGAAGATCGAGCGCATCCGCGACGTCATCGAGCGGGAAGTCCGCCCCGCGCTGCGCGTCGACGGCGGCGACATCGAAATCGTCGACATCGACCGCGACAAGGTCTACGTGGCGCTGCGCGGCACGTGCAGCGACTGCCGCGTCAGCCGGTTCACCCTGAAAGGGGTCGTGGAGCAGAAGCTCCGCGACCAGGTGGCCGAGACCATCGAGGTCGAGCAGGTCAGTGGTTGACCCGGGCCGGCCGAACCTCAACGGGAAGGGAACCCCGATGCCCGACGTGGTGTACCTCGACAACAACGCGACCACGGCCGTGGCCCCCGAGGTCCGCGAGGCCATGATGCCGTACCTGACCGAGCTTTACGGCAACCCGTCGAGCATTCACACGTTCGGCGGGCAGGTGGCCGCAACCGTGGAGGCGGCGCGCGAATCCGTG
>CAZGEE010000259.1:0-532 GCA_964525035.1 uncultured Anaerolineales bacterium | reverse complement strand
ACCGCGATCCTTTCCGCCCTGGCCTGCCAGGAGGACCGACGCCACGTCGTCACCAGCCGCGTCGAGCACCCGGCCGTCAGAAACCTCTGCCGGCACCTCGCCGACAAGCACGACTACCGCGTGACGGAGGTGGGCGTCGACAGCCGGGGACGCCTCGACATGGACCGCTACCGCGAGGCCGTCGACGAGGACACCGCCGTGGTCTCGATCATGTGGGCCAACAACGAGACGGGCGTCGTCTTTCCCGTCGAGCGGTGCGCAGAGATCGCCAAGGCCCACGGGGCCCTGTTCCACACCGACGCCGTGCAGATCGTCGGCAAAGTGCCCATGAATCTCGCCGACTCGGCGATCGACATGCTGAGCCTCAGCGGGCACAAGCTCCACGCCCCGAAGGGGGTCGGGGCGCTCTACGTCCGGCGCGGCACGCCGTTCGTCCCGTGGTTGCGCGGCGGGCACCAGGAGATGAACCGCCGGGCGGGCACCGAGGCCGTCCCGCAAGTGATCGCCCTCGGCAAGGCCGCCGAGCTGGCCC
>CAZGEE010000258.1:0-3763 GCA_964525035.1 uncultured Anaerolineales bacterium | reverse complement strand
CGACCGTGGCCTTGGCTCAACGCGGGTTTGCTTACAAGACCGCCCTGGCCGAACTGGCCGGGGCCCAGGCCGTCTGCACCGAGGGCTCCGTTCCCGAGGAGCTCCGATCGGCCCTCTTCCTCACGGACCCCGCGACCAAACCCTTCGAGTGCTCCGAGCAAGCAGAAGCGGGGACCGGCGGGCCGGTAGCGAGCAGCGAGGTCCGGGCCGAACCCGAGGTGCCCGTCGAGTGGGAATCCGAAAGGACAGCCCTGGGAAACCGGCCGGCGCCGGCCGCGCCCGAACTCGGCCGGCGCTCGCCGCAAGGGGCGGCCGAGGCCCCAACACACAACCAGCCATCGTCAACACCGGGGCCGGAGACCGCGGCCTCGTCGCGCGACGTTCTGACGGAGGAGGAGATTCGAGCCCTGATGGAAGACATGGACGAGGAGGAGCCCGAGGAATCGGAACCCGATGACTGAAGGACGGACCGAGATCATCCTGCTGGCACGACGCGGTCCCGTGGAGCGCGGAGTCCGCGAGCGCGTCGCCGGCGCTGTATGCCACGAGGACCCGCTGGAGGCGCTGGCGGAGATGGCGAGACCGGATGGGGCGCAGGGACTGCTGGCTACTCCCGAGGCGTTGGGCCCTCGCGCACGGCGAGTCCTGCGGGCCGCCCGCATCGCGCGGCCGCAAGCTTTCATCTTCCTCGTGTGCCCATGGGAAGAGGAACCGCGAGTCCGGGAGTTGGCCGCGGACGGATGCGCCGACGGGTATTTCATCGTACCTTCGATGCTGGCCGAGTTGGAGAAAAGGCTGGAGCACGCAGGAAGCGAGAGTCGGGGACGCACTTCAAGCGAAGCGCATCAGTTCGTCCCACCACGGGCCGAGGCGGCCCTCGGGGCGGGCTCTTTCGCAGGAGGCGTGGCCGGGGCGATTCAATCCATTGCCGACTCGGCCGAGCAGTCGGCGCAGAGAATCGTCAGCGAGGGGGTGAGCACGCTGGCGGCGCTCGAGGGGGTCCTCGGCGCTTCCGCCTGGGTCCGCAGCGCGGGGCAATGGGCGACCGCTTCCGCGGGGCAAGCCCCCGGCCTGGAAGAGCTTCCGCAGCATCTGCAGCGAGATTCCGACGCGGCCCAAGGCTGGAGGCAACCGGCCGAGGACACCTGGCTGTTTCAAGCGCGTGCCCAGTCGGCGGGAAGGCAAGTCGTCGCGCTTCGCCTGGCTGGCAGCGCCTTGCCGAATGGCGTTCCGGAGCGATGGACGCCGGCCGTACGGTTACTGCTCGCGCTGACGTCGTCGGCCTCGCAGCGCGAGGCGGCCGCGCAGATCCTGGCGACCGACCCGGAGACCGGCCTGGCGAGCCGGCGCTACCTGGAGCACTACCTGGCGGCGCTGTGCCGCCGGTCCGCCGCCCGCCGCCGCGAGGTAAGGCTCGTGGTAATCGCACTAATGGGGAACGGGAAGGACAGATCGGCGCGCCTCCGGCGACTGGCCCGTTGGATGGACACACGCTTTTCGTCGGCGAAGCTCGCGCGCGCCGGCGCGACGACGCTGGCTGCCGTCTTCTGCACGAGCGGGGGGGCCGGGAACGAGGGAAATCCGGCGGGGCCGTCCGGACTCGCCGCGGATGAGAATCTGCCCGAAGGGGTCCGGGCCGGCTCGGCCGTCTTCCCCTGGGACGCCTCCGACGGCGCGGAACTGCTGGAGGTGGCCCTGGGACGGCTCAAGGGGCGCGAGTGACGCCGCGCCGACGCACCCGATGCCCCGGCACGGGCGCGGTCCCGGCTGGACGGAAGCCCGGGCCGGTCAGCGCGTCTCGCCCTGGCCGAGATGAACGAGCACGACGTCGCCGAAACCGACCCCGAGTTCCCTTGCCACACAGTCGCACTTGGCCTTCAGGATGAAGTAGAGGTTTTCGGGCCGGCCGGCGAGCGTCTCGAAGTTGGCCTGGCCCTTGGCGATGACGAGGTCCGCCTCCGCGAAGGCGGTCTTCAGCTCGTCGGAGGTCTCCTCCCACTCGATTCCCACGGCGTCGCTTCCGGTGGTGATGACGGGGCACACCTCGATCAGCCCCACCTGCTCGGCGTCGGCCAGGGTAGCGTCGTTGATGATCGGGCCGCCCCGGACGCACGCGGTAACCTCGTGGTCCGAGAGTTCCTCGATCAGCAGCCGGTCGAAGACGATCTCGCCGGCGTTGTCGAGGACGTAGAGCACCTTGCGCCGGCCTCGAGCCAGCTCGGCCTCCAGTTCGGCGCTGTCGTCCCGAGCGAAACTGCGGTGCAGCGTCGCCTCGACTTCCCGTTCGATGTCGAACGCCCGGCCGATGCCCAGGTCGATCACGTTTCCCGCCACGGCCAATTGCAGCGCGCGGTGCAGCCGCCGGTCCGCGCCGTCCAGAAGGTTCCGGAGGTCGTCGTAAAGACCCAGCACCTTTTCGTTCTGTTGCCGCTTCGCCCGGGCATAGGGATCCACCTCGCCCGTGATCTCGGACACCACGCGGTAGCCGACCCGGCTGAGGGCGGCCGGCGTCTGGTCCAGGTGCTCGTCGGCCAGTCGGCGGCACACCTCCTTCAGCACCTGCAGGTGCACCGCCTCGTCATCCGTCGCCTGGCGCACCGTGTCCAGGGCCTGTCGCACGGTGCACGGCACACAATCATGGAATGCTTTCACGTCCCAGTGCCTTCCTGAAGAAAAATCAGCCGGTGCCCGCCACCTGCACGTCGGCGATTCGCACGGTGGGCATCCGGTGCCCCGCTTCCTCGCGGTAGTCGGAACTGACGGCGTCGATCCCGGCGGCCAGATCGAGCATGTTGCCGGCGATCATGGTGCTCTCCACCGGGTAGGCGATCTCCCCGCCTTCGATGCGGAACCCGAAGTCGACGCTGCCGGAGAGATCGCCGCTGCTCGGATTGGGCGAGAAGTGCGAGATGGCCAGGTACAGCCCCTCGCCCGTCTCGCGGATGATCTTCTCCGCCGTCCGGTCCCCGAGGACCGGGTTGACGTTGGTGGGGTGCACGCCACCGGTACGGAGCCCGTGGCCGGTGTTGGCTTCGCCCGCCTTGCCCGCCGTGTACGAGTTGTGAAGCTGCGCGGCGAACACGCCCTTATCGAACAGGGTGACGCGCCGCCGCGGTGCTCCTTCCCCGTCGTACTCTCCGCTGTAGAACCCGCGGGGGATCAGCCCGTCGTCGATCAGCGTCAGCCACTCACTGCCGACCTTCTCGCCCAGACGGTCGCACAGGTAGGACCGGCGTCGCTGGATGCTCTCTGCGCTGGCGGCCGAGGCCAGGTCCCCGAGCAGGTCGTGCGCCGCCAGCGGTGCCAGCACCAGCGGCATGCGGCCCGAGGGCACGCGCCGGGCACCGAGCATCCGGCGGGCTCCCTCGATGGCCGGGCGGGCCAGAGCGATGACGTGGCAATCGGCCTTCACTCGGCCGACGCTGTAGTCGTAGAAGTAGCCCTTGTCGTCGCCGCGGGAGATCAGGGCCTCGACGTCGCCCTCCAGGCGCGTCTTCCGCCGGCTCAGCCGAATTCCCGTCGAACCGGCCAGCACTCGCTCACCCACCGACAGGGCCACGTGGCCGCTGAGGTTGACCTCCGGTTCCATCTCCCGGGCCAGGCGGATGTTGTCCGCGGCCAGGGCCACCACGTCCTCGACCGTCATCCCGGCAAGCTCCGGATCGTACAGCCCGTCGACCGGCGTGACCTCCTCGGGCCCGGGCAGGGCAACGAAATCCGGGTCGGGCGTGCCCTCGCGCGCCATTTCGACGGCCCGGCGCGC
>CAZGEE010000257.1:0-3763 GCA_964525035.1 uncultured Anaerolineales bacterium | reverse complement strand
TACAACCGTGTCCAAGCTGGCCGACAGGCGCTGAAGAACATGGACAGCTACCTGGGCCAGATCGTCTATACCATCTCCCGCGTTAACGCCTCCGACCGCTTCACGCCGGAGGAACGGGAGCGGCGACGGGACGCTCCGAGCGAGCCGGCGGACGAAGACCAGGGAGACGGCCCGCTGCTGAAGGGCGGCGTCGATTGACCGTGGAAGGGAGGCACATCGTGCGGACGACTCGGGCGTTGGTTGCGGGAACGATTCTCTTCGCCGCGGCGGGGCTGCTGTTGGCCCAGGGAAAGGCCGAGGGACCGACCATCCGGCCCGTGGACCTGGAGGTCCACGAAAAGCCGCCCGCCGGGCTCGAGGAGATCTTTGCCAGGGACTCGGCGGAAACGTCCCTCCGGCTGCTCATCTCCGACTCCGGCAGGCAATTCCTCAAGCTCGACGAGCAGGCGAGCCGGATCGACCGGTTCAGCGACGGAAAGGAAACCGACCTGCTTGGCGGCGAGCGTTTCGCCGGCAAGCCCGGCTGGCTGGGGATCGCCGGCCCGAGGATCAGCCGGGACGGTCACCACTGCCTCGTGCCCATCCGGTCCGAGAAGACCCCGGCCGTGGGTGCCTCCGAGCTCCAGCTCAAGGGCACGCTGGTCGTGCTCTGCGGCTCCGGCGAGGAAACGGGCGAGCAGGAGGAACTCCCGTTGCGCGAGGGCAGCAAGATGACCGCGGGGCCGGTGCCCATGACGGTCAGCGAGGTCAGGGACGCCCCGTTCGGCGGGCAACTGGCCGTCCAGATGACCTACCACGAGTCCGACCACGCCATCAAGGAAATCCGCTGGTTCAACGAGTTCGGGCAACCGATCAAGGCCGAGGTGCAGACGCACGGCAGCATGGGGTTCGGTGGAAAGCGGACCTACACCAAGACGTGGGTGCTCAACAAGCGCGTCGGCACGGTCGGTTTGAAGATCACCTACTTCAGCGAGGTCGAGGCGGTGGAGGTACCCGTGGACCTGTCGATCGGCGTGGGCCTTTGAGTGAACCGCCGGGGCGCGGGGCACCACTGCCTCGCCATACGCTCGGACCACGACGAGCGCCTTGCGACCCTGAACGACACGGGTCAGCCGAGGCGCAGCTCTCTGCGGAAGGACAGGCGCTAGGAGGCTTCCTCGGAGGCGGGTTTCTGCGGGGGCTTCTCCGCCGGGGCGATCTTCTCGTAGATGGCGCGGTTGACGCGGCCCATCATCTCGCTGAAATTCACCTGGGCCTGGGTCAGCCGCTTCACCTTCTCGTTGGACGAGATGGCCTGTTCCAGTTCGCCCAACTTGTGCTTGTCCTCGACCTCGATCGGCTGCTTCGCCTCGGTGAGCTTCTGAATCTTGCGGACCTGCTCCTCGTAGTCCTGCATGAGCGTCCGGGCGTCGGCGTCCTCCCGGACCGCGTCCCGGGCGTCGATCAGCTCCTTGAATCGCGGATGCTGTGCCAGCGACTGCCCCAGGTCTTCCGCTTTTCGCAGCAATTCGTCCATGGCCCGTCCTCCTGCAGAGTTGCACTTAGGGTACCGCCGCGTTAGCATAGAGGCAATGGAATTGTCCAAGGAGAATCAAACACGACATGAGCACTCGCGATAAGATTTTGTCCCACCTGAAAAGCCGGCGGTACCGACCCCAGAAGACGCGGGCCCTGGCCCGCTTCTTCGACGTCCGGGAGGAGGACTACCCCGAGTTCCGCAGCCTGATCAAGGAGATGCTCCAGGAGGGGGAACTCACGGTTACGGGGCGCGGGAAGCTGCGCGCCGCCGCCCCCGAGAAAAAAGCGCCCCGAGGAACCATCACCGGGGTCTTCCGCCTGAGCGCCAAGGGCTTCGGCTTCATCGAGCCGGACGACCCGAAGATGACCGAGGACGTCTTCGTACCGCCCGAGAACACCCTCGACGCGATCACGGGCGACCACGTGCTGGCCCGGTTGGTCAAGCGCCGGGGGCGGCGCCAGCCCGGTCAACTCCCCTACGTGGGCCGCCTGCTGGAAGTGCTCGCGCGGGGCCAGACCCGCTTCGTCGGGACCTACCGGCAGCGGGGGAAGCGCGGCACGATCAAGCCCGACGGGGGCTTGCTCCTGACCGACGAGATCGCCGTGCCCGACGCGTCCAGCAGCGGAGCGCGACCCAACGACAAAGTCGTCTTCGAACTGCTGACCTACCCGGCCCAGGACCAGGAAGCCGAGGCCGTCATCGTCGAGGTGCTCGGCCAACGCGGCCAGCCGGGGGTGGATACGCTGGCGGTCATCCGGCAGTTCGGCCTGCCCGACGAGTTCTCCGAGGAGGTCGGCCGCGCCGCCCGCGGCGCCTCGCGCCGGCTGACGAAGAAGGAAATCGCACGGCGGACCGATCTGCGCGATCTCCTTACCATTACCATCGATCCCGAGGATGCCCGGGATTACGACGATGCGATCAGCCTCGAGAACCTCGACGACGGGGCCGTACGGCTGGGCGTGCACATCGCGGACGTGTCCTTTTTCGTGCGCCCGGGCGACTCGCTCGACGGCGAAGCCCACGAGCGTGGAACCAGCGTGTACCTGCCCACCATGGTCCTGCCAATGCTGCCCGAGTTGCTCTCCAACGGCGTATGCAGCCTCCAGGAAGGCAAGGATCGCCTGGTCAAGAGCGTCTTCATCGACATCGACCGCGACGGCCGCGTGCGCCGGACGCACTTCGCCAACGCGGTGATCCGCAACAAGAAGCGCCTGACCTACAAGACGGTTGACCAGGTTCTCGACGAGGGCCGGCACCACCGGGTCGAGCCCGACGTGCTCCGCCTCTTGCGGGACATGGACGCGCTGGCTCGGCGCATCCTCACCCGTCGGCGCCGCAACGGGTACCTCGAGCTCGACCTGCCGGAGGTCGACCTGGTGTTCGACGACCAGGGACAGGTCACCGACGCCCATCCCGAGTCCGCCACGTTCAGTCACAAGATCATCGAGATGTTCATGGTCGAGGCCAACGAGGCAGTGGCCCGCCGGCTGGCTCGCCGGCCGTTCATCCGGCGGATTCACCAGTGGCCCGAGGAGGAGCGGCTCCAGCAGATGGCGCGGTTCCTCCGCAGTTGCGGCCACCCCCTCAAGGACCCGACCGACCGGTCGGCCCTCCAGCGTCTGCTGAAGGAGACCGAGAAAACCCCGGCATCGTACCCGGTCCACATGGCCGTGCTACGCAGCATGATGCGGGCCGAGTACTCCGTCGAGGAAGAAGGCCACTACGCCCTGGGCAGCGACTGCTACTGCCACTTCACCAGCCCCATCCGCAGATACCCCGACCTGGTGGTCCACAGGCACCTCGAGGCCGTCGAGGGGTGGGACGGAAGCGCCGCCGGCCAGGGTTCGGGCCGGAAGAAAAAGGGAAAACAGCCTCCCAAGGAATTCTCCAAGGAAGTCCTCGGGGAGACCGCCGCACAGTGCAGCCGCACGGAACAACGCGCCACGGCAGCGGAGCGCGAACTGACCAAGGTCAAGGTACTCACCCTGCTCGAGAAACACGTCGGCGAGGAATTCACCGGCGTGGTCTCCTCGGTGGAACGGTACGGGCTGTTCGTCGAGTTGCCCAAGTACCTCGTCGAGGGACTGATCCACCTCCGCGATCTCCGCGACGACGCCTACCGGTTCGAGCAGCGCCGCTACGCCCTCGTGGGGGGCAAGAGCGGTCGGACGGTCCGGGTCGGCGACACCATCCGGGTGGCCATCACCCAGGTGGACATCCCGCGACGCGAGCTGGACCTCGCCC
>CAZGEE010000256.1:3217-3764 GCA_964525035.1 uncultured Anaerolineales bacterium | reverse complement strand
CCGCCCAGGGAACCATGAACGTGAGCACGAACTCGTAGGTGCCCGGATCCCCAAGCACCGTGACCAGCATCGGGACAATCAGCTCCCAATCCATCATCACAAACACTGGGAACACCGGAAAGAGCAGAATGAGTCCGAACATCTGGGCCGCCGCCAGCACGGGCAGCCACGCGAGCGGCCGGGCCGACAGGCCGCTCCGCCGACGAAGCAGCGTCAGGGCCAACGCCACGCCGCCCGGGATCAAGAAGGACAGTCCGAGCAGCAGAAACTCAGGTGCAGGTATGGCGTGGCCTAGGCCGGCAAGGAGTCCTCCTCCACCCAAACACAGGGCTTGGCCAGCGCCGTGCAGCACCAGCACCAGGACGACCGCGCCGAGCAGCGGATGGCGGGCGAGCCGTTTCATCACCACGGCGGTTCCTCCACGGAGCCGATCGTCTCCCACCGGCCTCGCCGGCGCCGGTGTCGCGTTATCGCCAGGGCGACGGCCCAGCCCACTCCCACGGCCGCGGTGCTCAGGGCGACGTAGGCGAGGCCGAGCACCTGCCCG
>CAZGEE010000256.1:0-3207 GCA_964525035.1 uncultured Anaerolineales bacterium | reverse complement strand
GCCGCTCGAGCACCAGGCGGCGGAACTGGGCCCACGCCTCCGCGGGGTGGCCGGTCAGCGCCACGAGCAGCAGCGCCCCGCCGGCGAGCCAGGTGAGCGCGGCGGCGAGCGGGATCCGCAACACCGCCCGGGCCTGGAGGTGCCCCGGCAGTCCCCAGCGGCCGTAGACCATCCCCAGGGCGAAGCTCAGCAGGGCCGGTCCGACGAGGGGCCCGAAGAGGCATCCGACCAACACCGCCGCCCCCGCGCCGGGCTCCGAGGGGTCGAGCCACGCGGCCCCGCGCAGGCCCGCCGCAAGGGCAATGAGGCCGGCCGTCGCCAGGGCCGAGATGAAATGTCCGGCGAGAAGGACACGCGACGGGGAGCGCAAGAGTCGGTGCGGGCGCGGGTTCATGGTTGGGCCCTTCCCGGTCGCGGCACCGGCTGGATCATCTCCCACCGGCCGCGGTTGCGGAACCGGTCGGCCAGGGCGGTGCCGATCCATATGCCGAACGCCGAGCCCATAGCCGCAAAGGCCGAAGCTATCACGGCGTATATCCCTAGTTCCTTGGAGGCCGCGTGAAAAACGACCACGAAGCTTGCGAAAAACAGCGTACCGGTTTCCATGGCGCACGGGGCCGCAAGCCAGTAAAGGGGGCGGGCCGGGATGCCCACTCGCCGTCGCATCAGGGCCACGAGGAAGCAGACCAGCGCCGGCCACGCAAAAGCGGTTCCCCCGTGGCACCGAAAGTAAACCTTCCCGAGCCAATCGAGCCAAGTGAGCAAACCGAAAAGTCCTCCGCACGATTTGTACCCCAGCCCGAGTGCATCGAGCGACCAGAGGGTGAGAAAAGAGACGCCCCAGGCGATGGCGGGGTAAGGCAGCAGCAGAAGCGAGGCCGCGAGGAAAGGATGGCGAGCGAGGAAACGTTTCATCGCCTCGGCCTCCGTCCCGCCGGTCGAGACGCCGCGTCCCGGAGGGCCGGGACTTCGGGCGATGCTCCGGCAGGCGCCGGAGCCGACTCTCGACGCGTGGCCGGGGCGCCCGGAAAAGGTCAGTCGCCGGCGCCGGTTGCGTCGGAGGAACCCGTCGGCGGGAGCTCAACCCGGATGTCCTTCTGGGCGCTCAGCGTCCGGCCGTCGAGCGTGGTCAGGTTCACCAGGATCGTCAGCTTCTCGTGCTCCGGGACGGTTCCCTCGGGCCACGGGAGCTCCAGCGAGTAGCCTTCGATGCCGAGCATTCCGCTGACGTATTCCCGGGCGGCCTGGTCGACGGTGAACTCCCACTGGGCGATGCGCTGCTCGCGGCCTTCGAGGGCGAGGTCGAAGAGGTCGATCTCCAGTGCCCCGGCGCGCTTGACCTTGTGGTCGAACTTGTCGCGTGGCTCGATGAGCAGCCGGACGCCCTCGTCGCCGGATTGGCCGTCGGTATCGATCCCGCCGGTGACCTTGCCCAGGGTGATCCGGACGGGCCGGAAGGGATCTTGCGGACCTCCACTTTCGGCCGAGAGCGACGGGGCCTCGACGGCGGAGGGAATCTCTGCCTCGCCGCCGAGCTTCTGCGCGATCAGGCGGTCCCGCTGGAGCAGCTCGAGCTGGAGCTGCTTGTTCATGTGCACCATCACGTGCAGGCGTTCCTGCAGGGTCAGGGGGTCCGGCGCGCAACCGCCGGCGACCAGTACCGCGACGGCGACGAAGGGGAGCACGATTCTCATGGCGTGGGTCCTCGTACGAGCCGACAGGTTTCGTTGACCGGGCCACTGTACGCCCGCGGCGCGGCCGTGTCAACGGTCAACGGAGAGGTCGTTGGCTGAAGGCGTCGGCCGCCGCGGTCATCCCCCGGCGGCGGCCCGGCGGGCGCGGCTCCCGGCGACCACCTCGACCGGCCGGTGCTGCGCGGCGGCCCGCACCGGCGGAGCCTCGGCCCCCAGCGGTTCCAGGTGCCGGCGGACCGTCTCCAGGGCCAGCGCGGGCTCGTTGCACTCCTCGCTCAGGTGGGCCAGCACGATCTGGCGGAGCCGCCTTGGCCCGACGCGCGAGGCGATCCGGCCGACGGCCTCGGCCGCCTGCGCGTTGGCCAGGTGCCCCTCTGCACCGCGGATGCGGTCGATCAGCACCGGCGGACGCCCGCTGGCCTCCAGCATGCCCGGGTCGTGGTTTGCCTCGAGCACCAGCACGTCGGCCCGGGCGAAGGTCCGGAGCGCCTCCCCCGGCACCTCGCCCAGGTCGGTGGCCACCGCGAGGCGAAACGGCGTGCCGCCGTCGGCCAGCGTCAGGTGATACCCGAGCGTCAGGCCCTCGGCGTCGTGCGGGACGGCAAAGGGCCGCACCCGGCATGCCTTTACGTGAAGGCCGCGCGGCGGGAGGTCCCGCAGCAGCCCGGCGCGGTCGAGCCGGTCCGCCATGTTCCGGTACCGCCGGCGGAGCACCGCCAGATTCTCTCTCGGGCCCACCAGCGGCACGCGGTGCCGCCAGCAGAACTTCAGGCACGTGTCCCGGACGTGGTCGGTGTGCGTGTGGGTGAGGAAGATGCCGTCGAGGTCGCCGGGGCGAAGTCCCTCGGCCGCGAGCTCGGCGACGATGCGCCGTTGCGAGAGGCCCATGTCCACGAGCAGGCGCAGCCGGGGCCCGCTCACGAGCAGGCTGTTGCCCTTGCTTCCGCTGGCCAGGCTGACGACTCGGTACGGCACCTCGGCAACTCCTTCCGGCAGCCCATCATACGCGGCGCCGCCGGGCCCGCAAGCGGAAACCGTCGGGCGATTTTCCGGTGAGCGGTTCCGCGCGGCGACGAGCCGGCGGAACCCTTGTAGATTTGAAATCTGTGGCCTATGAAACCGTTGTTGACAGGCCCCCGACCTGCTGCTAAGGTCGGGTGACCTTTCAGGGCCGCGGTTGTAGTGCGATCGGCGGTTCGGCACATCGGTGGCCGTCGGCGAACCGGCGGGAAATTCACAGTACGGGACAGGGAGAAAACCATGGCACGTTGTGCGAAGCTGTTGACGGTGTTGCTTGCGCTGGGGATGGTGGTCTCGGCCGGTTGCAGCCGGGCGGAGACCGAACCCGCGGAGGGCGAGCAGGAGGAGAGCCGGGAGGCCGCGCCGGCGCCGCAGACGCCGGAGGAAGAGGTGCGGGCCGCGCTGCAAGACCTTCTGGAGGCCGGCTGCCGCATGCTGACCCTGGGGCAGTACCTGCAGCCGTCCGCGGCGCACCTGCCCGTGGAGCGTTTCG
>CAZGEE010000255.1:0-3789 GCA_964525035.1 uncultured Anaerolineales bacterium | reverse complement strand
AGAGGGCTCGACCATGGAAAACCTCACCCGCGCCGGACGGTGGATAGAGCAGGTCAACGGTTACTCAGCCTTCATTCCCAATCCGCTTCCTCCGGACCCTCCAGTTCGTTACGACAAGAATCTGACTCGTCTCCTTGGCCAGGCGCAGGGTGCGCTGGGCCGGCTCGATGGCGCCACCTTGCTTTTGCCGAGTCCTGGCTTCTTCGCAAACATGTACGCCCGGCTCGAAGCGGTCCTGAGTTCTCAGATCGAAGGTACGCAGAGCAGCCTTCAGGACATTCTCGAGTACGAGGTGGATGCTCGGCGAGCCGGCCTGCAGGGCGATGTCCGTGAGACCTTCAATTACTTCGACGCGATGAATTACGGGCTGGAGAGGCTCTCTAAACTCCCTGTGTGCCTCCGCCTGATACGTGAGATTCACAAGAAACTACTCGTGGGGGTCCGAGGCAGTCGGCACGCGCCTGGAGAATTCCGGCGGAGCCAGAACTGGATTGGTCCCGAGGGCTCCGGTTTAAAGGAAGCTGTTTTCGTGCCGCCCCCGCCCCATGAGATGAACCCGGCGCTGAACAATTTTGAGAAGTTTCTGCATCGCGAGGAGGGAATGCCCGTCCTCGTGCACTGTGGTATCGCTCACGCCCACTTCGAAACGATCCACCCCTTTCTGGACGGAAATGGGCGTGTGGGGCGTCTGCTGATTACGTTCCTGCTTTGCTCTACCTGAGCCATTACCTGCGTGCCAATCGCTTGGAGTATTACAACAGGCTGATGGCTGTTCGCCAGCGGGGGGATTGGGAAGGGTGGCTTGAGTTCTTCCTTCGCGGTATCTTGCAGGTTAGCCAGGAAGCCACACAGACCGCCCGGAATATACTAAACTTGCACGAAAGGCACAAGCACCTTATAGATCAGCACTTGTCGAGGAATGAGAATGCGCACCGGTTTCTCGACCGCCTTTTTGAGCGTCCGATTACAAGCGTCCGAAGCGCGACCGAGCACCTGAGCTGTGCTTACCAGACGGCCAACGGCCTGATGTCCCGTTTCGTTGAGCTGGGACTGCTCAGAGAAATCACCGGGCGCCGCAGAAATCGCTTGTACGTATATGATGCTTTGCTGGACCTTCTGCCTTCGACGAAGGTGCCGGCACAGCGCCCATAACCGTTCTAACCACGGCCGGGCTCCCGTTGTTCCCCCGGCCGCCTACCCGGCGAGGCGCCGGATCTCGAAGGTCACCTCGTGGCCGGCCAGGGGATGGTTCCCGTCGAGGGTGACCTGCGACTCGTCCAGCTCGGCGACGGTGACCGTGAGGCTCTGCCCGTCCTGCTGCTGAATCTGGAGCCGTTGGCCCACCTGGAGATCGAAGTCGGTGCCAAGCTCGCTGCGGTCGACCTTGGCGACCATGTCGGGGTTCCGCTCGCCGTAGGCCTGATCGGGCGGCACCATGACCGTCTTCGACTCGCCGGGCTCCATGCCCTCGACCGCCTGCTCGAAGCCGGGCAGGACGTTGCCCTCGCCCAGCGTCAGCTCCAGCGGATCGTCCTCCTGCGTTCTGGAGAAGACGGTGCCGTCGGCGAGCTTGCCGGTGTAGTGGACCCGGACGGTGTCGCCTTGCTTCGCGCGTGTCATGAGAGTTCCTTTCCTTGGACGGGTTGCGACTTCCGGTTGCCGAACGTCAGCGCGATCGTTTCTTGCGACGTTTCTTCTTCTTGCGTTTGCTTCGTTGGCGTTTCTTGGGACCGGCGGGACCGAAGGGATTGAGGTTCTTCATGGCCTCGGCCGCAGCCGCCTTGTTCTTCCCGCTGAAGGCGCCCGCGCCGCTGAGTTGCTTCACCATGCCCTTCATCTGGTCGAAGCTCTTGACCAGCCCGGCCACGTCATGCGTCTGGACGCCGGCCCCGCGCGCGATGCGCCGCCGCCGGGACGCGTCGATGACGTGCGGGTGAGCCCGTTCCTGGCGGGTCATCGAGTGAATGATCGCCTCGGTGAGCACCATCTCGTGCTCGTCGACCGGCATGTCTTTCATGGCATTGCCCATGCCGGGGATCATCGACAGGATCTCCTTCATGGGGCCCATCTTCCGCATCTGCTGAATCTGCTTGAGGAAGTCGTCCAGGCTGAACTCCGCCTTGGCGAGCCGCTCCTGCATCCTGCGGGCTTCTTCCTGGTCGACCGTCTTCTGGGCCTTCTCGACCAGGCTGACGACGTCGCCCATGCCGAGGATGCGGCCGGCCATCCGGTCCGGGTGAAACTCCTCCAGCCGGTCCAGCTTCTCCCCGACGCCGACGAACTTGATCGGCTTGCCCGTGACGGCCTTGACGCTCAGCGCCGCGCCCCCGCGGGCGTCCCCGTCGAGCTTCGTAAGGATCACCCCGTCGAGCTCGAGCCGCTTGTTGAACTCGCTCGCGGAGTTCACCGCGTCCTGGCCGGTCATGGCGTCGCAGACCAAATAAACCTGGTCGGGACGGACCTTCCGGGCCACCTTGTGCAGCTCGGTCATGAGCTCTTCGTCGACGTGCAGCCGGCCGGCCGTGTCGAGGATCACCGTGTCACGCTGCTGCATCTCGGCGAAGGGCAGCGCCCGGCCGGCCACGCCCACGGGGTCGCCCCGTTCCTCGGCGTAGACCGGAATGCCGAGCTGGTCGCCGAGGACCTGGAGCTGCCGGACCGCCGCGGGACGCTGCAGGTCGGCCGCGACCAGCATGGGCCGACGGCCCTTCTCTGCCAGGTGCCGGGCCAGCTTGGCGGCCGTGGTGGTCTTCCCCGAACCCTGCAGTCCGGCGAGCATCAGCACCGTCGGGCGGCCCTCGGCCTTCGGAACCTGGGGATCGACGGGCCCCATCATGTCCACGAGCTCGTCGTGGATGACCTTGACCATCACCTGGCCCGGCTCCAGGGTGCGAAGCACCTCCATGCCGAGGACCTTCTGGTGGACCCGGTCGACGAACTCGCGGGCCACGCGGACGTTGACGTCCGCCTCCAGCAGGGCCCGGCGCACCTCGCGCAGGGCGTCCTGGACGTTCTGCTCGCTGATCCGCCCGCGGCCTCGAAGGCGCCGCACGGCGTCGGTGATTCGCTGGTTGAGGGTTTCGAACATTCTCGCGGTCCTCGAACGTCGGTTCGCGGTCGCGGAAGCCGCCGGCTTGCCGGCCGGATGGCTCGCCCGCCGGGAGTCGAGAGGACGGGAGCGAAAACCGCCCGACACCGGCTCCGGCCGATGCCACGCGCTCCGCTGCAAGAGGCAGGCCCCGGACCTTTTGCGGGCCGGGACGGCTCGCGCCGCACAAATCCCATCATAAGCCCCGATCGTCAAATTTCAAGGCCACGCGGCAGCGCGGTTGCTATAATCCTCGCCCCGCGGACCGGGCTGCACGGGTGAGGGGCCATCGTGGCGATCGGGCAAAGGCGAACCGACCGGGAGGGCCGGGGATCATGCCCACGGCAATCGAAAGGGTGCGGAGAAACCTGGTCTGGCCGGCCGTCATCTGCGGCGACGCCACCATGCTCCTGAATTTCACCGCGGCGGGGTTCCTGGCGGTGTGGCGGCTCGGCGCCGGGCACGGTGAACTGGCCTGGGTCGGGGCCGGGTACTGGCTGATTTACACACCGATGGCGCCGGTGTGGGCCCGGCTCGGCGGGCGGTTCGGCATGCGGCGGGTGTACGTCGCCGGCGGAGCGCTGCTCCTGACGGCCTCACTCCTGCTGACCCGCGCGGGAAGCGTGGGACAACTCGTGGCGGCGATGGCGGTGCTCGGTCTCGGGGCGTCGGCCATGTGGCCCAACGTCGAGGGCGCCCTG
>CAZGEE010000254.1:993-3795 GCA_964525035.1 uncultured Anaerolineales bacterium | reverse complement strand
AGTCGTGAGGCCTCCAAGCCGGCGGAAAGCTGCCGCCGCGCCGCCTCGGGATCGCTCTTGACGGTCTGCCACGGGGCCGCTTCCTCGAGGTACTTGTTCGCGCCGTCGGCCAGGGAAACAATTCCCCGGACGGCGGCCGCGTAGTTGCGGCTCTCGTAGGCCTCGGCGATTTCCTCACCGGCCGAGCGGATGGCCCCCAGCATGCTCTCGGCGCCGGGATCGACTTCCCCGCTGCGGCCGTCGAGCTTCGAATGAACCAGCCGGGCCGAGCGGCTCAACAGGTTCGCCAGCTTCCCGACCAGTTCGGCGTTGTTCCGGTTGACGAAGTCCTCGAGGCTCAGGTCGATGTCGTCGGGCCCGGGCCCGAGCTTCGCGGCGTAATAGTATCGCAGCGTCTGGGCCGGCAGATGTTTGGCGAACGTCCGGGCGTGGATGAACGTGCCGCGCGACTTGCTCATCTTCTGCCCCTCGACCGTGAGGAAGCCGTGGATGGCCAGCTCGGTCGGCGTCCGGTAGCCGGAGCCCATCAGCATCGCCGGCCAGAACAGGGCGTGGAAGTACGTGATGTCCTTGCCGATGAAGTGGTAGAGTTCCGTGTCGGTATTGCGCCAGTAGGCGTCGAACTCCTCCTGGCCGCCGCCCGTGCGGTCGCAGAGGTTCTTGAAGCTGGCCATGTAGCCGATGGGGGCGTCGAGCCAGACGTAAAAGTACTTATCCTCGGTGCCGGGGATCCTGAATCCGAAGTACGGTCCGTCGCGGCTGATGTCCCAGTCGCGCAGTCCCTCGCCGAACCATTCCTGGAGCTTGTTTGCGATGGCCGGGTGGACGTGCCCTTCGCCGACCCACTGTTCGAGCCGATCGGTGAAGTCGGCCAGCTTGAAGAAGTAGTGATCGCTCCGCCTTCGCACCGGCGGATTGCCGCACAGGGCGCAGCGCGGGTCGAGCAGGTCGGTCGGGCGATACGTGGCCCCGCAGACGTCGCACGCGTCGCCGTACTGGTCCTCGGCCCCGCACTTGGGGCACCGGCCCCGGAGGAACCGGTCGGGCAGCCACATCCGATCATGCTCGCAGTAGGCCTGTTCCACCTCCCGCACCGTGATGTGGCCCGCGTCGTGGAGGGCCCGGTAGATGCCTTCGGCCAGCTCGCGGTTCTCCTCGGAGTGCGTCGTGTAGTAGTTGTCGAAGACCACCTCGAAGGTGGCGAAGTCCTGCGTGTGCTCCTCCCGCATCGCGTCGATCAACTCTTCGGGCTGGATGCCCTCGGCCCGCGAGCGGATCATCACCGGCGTGCCGTGGGTGTCGTCGGCGCAGACGTAGGCGCACCGGTGGCCGCGCATCTTCTGGAACCGCACCCAGATGTCGGTCTGGATGTACTCGACCAGGTGGCCGATGTGGATGTGCCCGTTGGCGTACGGCAAGGCGGAGGTCACGAGGATTCGGCGGGGCTTCTCGGCAGACACACAAGCTCCTTTCCTGGGACGAAACCCGGTGAGCCGGCCATTTTATACTGCCCCCTCCGGCGTTGTCACGGTTTTTCGGCGGCGAGCGCCGCGGAGTGGCCGCACGTTCGAAGGCGGACAAACTGTCTGCGATAGCAACGTCTTCGGTGCAGCCCAATGGGGTCGGTGCAGCCCAATGGGGCAGGGGGATGGACTGTGAATCGTCCAATGGAGAACGGATTCAAAGAGGCTCGCGCGATGAGTAGGCGTTGGTCTGGACCCGTGTCCTGCCCAAGCGGTCCCGTCGGCCGGCGGTCGGGCTCCGCCCCGAGTTCCTGCGGAACCCGAGAAGGCACGGTGTTGCGGCGTGATCAGATACGCTTGTGCTGTTCCTGCGACACCCCGTGATGGCCGAGCACCTCGTGGAGCGACCAGTACTGGCCGAGGCCCTTGCAGTTGGGGCAGTAGGCCAGGGGCTCGACGGCGTCGATCTTCAGGGCCCCGTTGGCGTCGAGCAGTTCCTCGTGAGCCTGCACCGCGAGGACCTCGCCGATGTAGAGGTCATGCGAGCCGAGCGAGAGCTTCTGCCGGGTACGGCACTCCAGCGCCAGGGGGCACTCCTTGATGATGGGGGCGTTGACCTGCGAGGCCGGGATGGGCGTCCATCCGGACTGCTGGAACTTGTCCCGGTCGCGGCCGGAAGTCGTGCCGCAAAGGTCCACGTGAAACATCGAGCCGGCCGAGGGCACGTTGACGACGAAGTCGCCGTTTTCCTCGAGCAACTCGTGGCTGAAGCGGCCGGGGCGCACCGCGATCGACACCATCGGCGGATCGCTGCAGCAGACCCCCGTCCACGCGATCGTGAGAATATTGTCGCGTCCCGAAGCCCCGCGGCAACTGACCAGGGCCGCCGGTATCGGCATCAGGCACGTCGTGGCCGGAAGCACCCGATGCTTGATCACCTTTCCGCGAATGGTCATGGTCGTATCCCCCGGAAGCGAATGTCCGCCGATTCCACGAGACGGGAACCGGCCTTGACGAACGGTCCTCACATGGTATACTAGCTGCTTGGCGTTCATGCTGCAACGGATACGAACCGACCAGGATCGAAAGGTTCTTCAGATGGCACGACCGGGCAAACTTCGCAAGCTCTCTTATCGTAGGCGGAAGGCCAATCACGGCCGGAAACCGAAATACGGGAAAATCAAGTCCGATCTGCTCCGCCAGCGTTTCCGCAGCCGCTGAGGGAGTTTTCGTTTTCGATCTTTTGACCGGGCGCCCTTGAGGCGCCCGGCTTTTTTGGCGCCCGGGGCGCCCCCCACCCGCCTGTGCCATGCTTGACAGGCCGCGCACGCCCCGCTAT
>CAZGEE010000254.1:0-983 GCA_964525035.1 uncultured Anaerolineales bacterium | reverse complement strand
CGGATTCGGAGGCTCCCGTGACCACGATGACAACCATCGAAACTCCGGAGCGGGTGGCCTTCACGTACGACCTCGCCGGCCTCGGCACCCGCGTCCTGGCCTACATGGTGGACCTGGGCATCCGCGTCGCGGCCATCCTGCTTGCGATGGTGGCAATCATGGTCCTGGCGGGAAGCTTGAACTTTCAGCGGTTTCCCTCATGGGTCCCCACGGCGACATTGGTCGGCGTATTCGTCCTCCAGTGGTTCTATTTTGTGCTGTTCGAGTGGTTGTGGAACGGTCAGACGCCCGGCAAGCGTGTTCTGGGAATCCGAGTGATTCGCAGCGGTGGGTTTCCGATCGGCTTCCTCGACGCTGCCCTGCGCAATTTGGTCCGGATCGTGGACTTCCTGCCCGCGCTCTATTTCGTCGGTACGCTGACCGTGTTTTTCACCCCCCGGCACCGGCGACTCGGAGACATCGTGGCCGATACGCTCGTCGTCCGCCGGGCCGAACGCCGGCGGACGACCCTTGACGGAATTCTTGCCGCGCACAGCCGCGCCGAGCAAGCGGTGCCTCCCGCGGCCGAGAGCCGCGTCGAACTGTCGGTGCCCGAGTTCGAGGCAACCGTCGAATTCCTCGATCGCGCCGATGGCATCGAGCCCGAAGGCCGCAAGCGGATCGCCCGAAAACTGGCCGGGCCGATCCGCCGGCGCATCGAACAATCAAAGCCACTCCGCGAGCGCTACGCGGCGGAGCTCAGCGACGACGAGACACTGCTCCGAACGCTGGCTGTGGAAGAGCGCCGCGCGGCCAATCCGGCGGATTCCGAAGTGCAGGAGGAGGACCGCCCGGCGTGAACCTCGACCGTTTCGTCTCGCGGCATCAGCCGCAGTGGCAGCGTCTGGAGGCCCTGCTGGATCGGGTCGAGCGGTTCGGCCCGCAGAACCTGGAGCCGCGTGAGCTCCACGCCCTGGCCCGACTGTACCGTCGCGGGGCGGACG
>CAZGEE010000253.1:879-3803 GCA_964525035.1 uncultured Anaerolineales bacterium | reverse complement strand
TGCTGTTGCTGATGCGATAGGGCGTCGGCCGGGAGGCCGGCGAAGGAAAACCGGATTCGTAGTGCGAAGCGTGACAGGAGAAAAACGATGGAAGGAATCGGAGAATCGATCGTGCTGGCGGCCTCGCTCATCGGCGGGGGCATGGCCATGGGCTTCGGAGCGATCGGCCCGGGCATCGGGGAAGGATTCGCGGCCGGGAAGGCCTGCGAGGGCATCTCGCGGCGGCCCGACCAGGCCGGCCTGCTGACCCGGACCATGCTCATCGGTCAGGCCGTCTCCGAGTCCACGGGCATCTACTCCCTGGTGATCGCCCTGATCCTGATCTTCGGGACGGCCGGCGCGTAGAATCCCAAGGCGTGCGGGGAACGGGTGATGCGTCGACGGGGCGCCGGCGGGGAGCCCGGATCGGCCCGCGCCGCCCGGGGCCCTTTGTGAGGGCACGAGAGCCATGACCCAGAAAAAGAAAACGCTGCTGAAGCTCTTCATCCTGTTCTACGTTCTGCTCGTGGCCGCTTTCTTCGTCCACACGGTCCTGATGACCAAGGGCGGCGGGAAGCTGCGCGTGCTCGACGAGGACCTGAAGGGCGCCGGCGTGCGGATCACCCAACCGTTTGAGCTCAAGGCGCTCGACGGCACGGAGGTCCCCCCCGAGATGGCGGACGCGCTCGCCACCGCGGAGGTCTCGGTGATCACGACCGCCGAGCAGGAGAAAGCTCCCGTGGGACCGAGCCTCGCCGGCAAGACCCTCAGGGACCCGGTCCTCCCGGCCGGAACGCGTCTCACGGAGGCCCTGTGGGAACAGGTGCTCGAGCCCGAGATCGCGGCCCGCAAGGAAGCGGGCGAGAAACCCGTCACGGCCTACGTCAGCGGCACGGGCAACATCATGGGCTTCGACTGGACGCTGGTCTTCATCGTGATCAACTTCCTCGGCCTGCTGGCGATCCTCTACGTCGTGCTCTGGGAGCCCGTGCTGAAGACGCTGGACGACCGGGCGGCCACGATCAAGAACGATCTGGACACGGCGGCCGAGCGGCGCGACGAGGCCGACTCCCTGAGGGCGAAGTACGAGCAGATGATGCTCGACTCGAAACAGCAGCGCGAACAACTGGTCGCCGAGGGACGCAACGAAGGCCAGGCCGAGCGGCAGCGCATCGTGCAGGCCGCCCAGGAGGAAGCCGAGAAAAGGGTCGCTCGGACGCTCGAGGATCTGGAGGCCGCGGCCGACAAGGTCCGCAGCGAACTGCGAGCGGAAATCGGCGGGCTGAGCATCGACCTCGCCCGGAAGGTTCTGGCCCGCGAGGTCAACGAGAAGGACAACGAGCAACTGGTGGACGACTTCCTGGCCAAGCTGGAGCAGACGGACCGGAAAGAGTAAGGACGTCCGATGAAGGGATCCGTGCTCATCCTCGCCGGCCGCTACGCCGAAGCCGTGCTGGAACTCGCGGTCGCGGAGGAACGCGTGGACGAGGTTGGCACGCAACTGGAAAGCCTCGCCGCGGCCTGCTTCGCCGATAAGAAAACCCGCGCCTTCTGGCGAAGCCTCAAGGTGCCCGAGGAGGAAAAGCGGCACACGCTCCAGGACCTGCTGGAGCAGATGGACGCCCTGACGGTGACGCGCAATACGGCCAATCTTCTGATGGACCGCGGGCGCTTCGAGCTGCTACCGAACCTTGTGCGGAGTTATCGCGACCAGGCCTGGGAGCGTTCCGGGCGGGCCGAGGCCACGGTGCGGACGGCGACGCCGCTGAGCGAGCAGATGGAAGCCCGGCTCGTGGACGGGCTGTCGCGCATGACCGGCAAGTCGATCACGCTGAAGGCGGAAGTCGACCCCGAACTGCTGGGGGGAATCCAGGTGCAGATCGGCAATCGGATCATCGACGGGTCCGCGCTCGGCCGCCTGCGGGCGATCGGCCGGCGTTTTGTCTAGCGATGCGGGAGGAAACTGCTGATGGAAGCCAAGATCAAGCCCGAGGAAGTCAGCCACATCCTGCGGGAACAGATCCGCAACTACGAGGGCGCGCTCGACGTGGACGAAATCGGCGAGGTCGTCGAAGTGGGCGACGGCATCGCCCGAATCTTCGGGCTCGAAAACTGCATGTATAACGAGCTCCTGGAGATGCCCCACGGGGTGTTCGGGATCGCCCTCAGCCTCGAGGAGAACAACGTCGGGGCCGTGGTCCTCGGCGAGGACAGCCTGATCCGGGAGGGCGACACCGTCCGCCGGACGGGCCGCATCGTCGAGGCCCCCGTGGGGGAAGCGATCATCGGCCGCGTCGTCAATGCCATCGGCCAGCCCATCGACGGACGAGGCGAAATCCGGACCGACAGCCGCCGGCCCGTCGAGGTCGTCGCGCCCGGTATCGTCAAGCGCCAGCCGGTCTGCGAACCGGTCCAGACGGGCATCAAGTGCATCGACGCCATGACGCCCATCGGCCGCGGACAGCGCGAGCTGATCATCGGCGACCGCCAGACCGGCAAAACCGCCATCGTGGTCGACGCCATCCTGAATCAGAAAGATCAGGACATGATCTGCATCTACGTGGCCATCGGGCAGAAGCGGTCCACCGTGGCGCGGATCATCAAGACGTTCGAGGAAGGCGGCGCCATGGACTACACCATCGTGGTCTCGGCCTCGGCCTCGGAACCCGCGCCGATGCAGTTCCTGGCCCCCTACGCCGGTTGCGCCATGGGCGAGGAGTTCATGGCCCAGGGCAAGCACGTCCTGCTGGCCTTCGACGACCTGTCGAAGCACGCCGTGGCCTACCGCCAGATGATGCTGCTGCTCCGCCGCCCCCCCGGACGCGAGGCCTATCCCGGCGACGTCTTCTACCTGCACAGCCGCCTGCTCGAACGCTCCGCCAAGCTCAGCGACAGCGAAGGCGGCGGCAGCCTGACCGCCCTGCCCATTATCGAGACCCAGGCGG
>CAZGEE010000253.1:0-869 GCA_964525035.1 uncultured Anaerolineales bacterium | reverse complement strand
GATTACCGACGGCCAGATCTACCTGGAGTCGGACCTGTTCTACCAGGGCGTCCGCCCCGCCATGAACGTCGGCATCAGCGTGAGCCGCGTCGGCGGCGCCGCCCAGATCAAGGCCATGAAAAACGTCGCGGGCCGGCTCAAGCTCGACCTGGCCCAGTACCGCGAGTACGCCGCATTCGCCCAGTTCGGAAGCGACCTCGACAAGGCCACCCGGCAGATCCTCTTCCGCGGAGAACGCATGACCGAGGTCCTCAAGCAGGACCAGTACGCCCCGATGCCCGTGGCCGAACAGGTCGCCATCATCAAGGCCGCCAACGACGGCGTCCTCGACGACATCCCGGTGGACGACTGCCGGCGGTTCGAGCAGGAATACCTCTCCTGGCTGCGCACCAACCGGGCGGAGCTGTTGAAGAAGTTGACCGAGCAGAAGGACTGGGACGACGAGCTCACGCGCGGGTTCGAGGAAGCCGTCGCCGAGTTCAAGAAGGCCTTTGTCCCTTCGGAGCAGGTCCGGAGTCCCCTCGCCGACGAGGAAGAGGGTGAAGAGAAAGGCGCCAAGGGCGGCAGCACGGAAAACGAACAGGAGAAGTCCGAAGGCGCTGAAGGCAAACAGGAAAAGCCGGGTACCGAAAAACCGGTGGAAGCCGAGGCCCAGGCGTCGTCCGAGGACGACTAGCCTCGCCGGGGAGCAGTGCAGGGCATGCCCAACACACGGGATATTCGCCGACGGATCCGCAGCGTGCAGAACACGCAGCAGATTACCAAGGCCATGAAAATGGTCGCGGCGGCCAAGCTGCGCAAGGCCCAGGGCCGGTTGCTGGCGGTGCGCCCGTACGAGGGCGAGGTTCGCCGCATGCTCGCGGTGGTGC
>CAZGEE010000252.1:0-3811 GCA_964525035.1 uncultured Anaerolineales bacterium | reverse complement strand
CGCGCGAGCCCACGCCGCCTCGGGCGGCGATCCCCTGCCACCAGCCACCGGGCGG
Source organism: uncultured Anaerolineales bacterium (assembly GCA_964525035.1). Taxonomy (GTDB): domain Bacteria; phylum Planctomycetota; class Phycisphaerae; order FEN-1346; family JAACEH01; genus CAZGEE01. The sequence goes on along the minus strand of CAZGEE010000252.1, from coordinate 3,756 downwards.
GAACGCAGGCTACCTTAATTGAAATCGGGGGCGGGAAGGCGTCAAGCGCTCGGCTCTAAGGTGCTCCAGCGAAAGCACTTAGCGGGCGGGCCGACGGCGGCGGAGGGATCGAAACGGCGCAGAAAACGCGGCGGGAGGCGACCCTTCCGGGTTCCTCCCGCCGCGGTGGTTTTCGGCACAATACGGCTCGACGGCCCCAGGGGCCGCCGACGGCTTCTCATCACATGCCGAGCAGGGCCAGCACGTTCTGCGGGGCGTTGTTGGCCATGGCCAGCACGCTCGTGCCCGCCTGGACCAGAATCTGTGCCCGCGTCATGTTGGCGGTCTCCTCCGCGAAGTCGGTGTCGCGGATGGCCGACTCGGCACTGGTGATGTTCTCCAGCGTGCTGCCCAGCGAGCGGATCTGCGTCTCGAGGGTGTTCTTCTGAACGGCCCCGAGCCGCCCGCGGAGGCTGGCGACGCTGGTGATGGACTCGGCCACGATGCTGGCCGCGGTCGACAGGTCGGAGCTCGACAGGTCGTTCGCCCCGCCGGTGGCGAGGGTGTCGAGCGTGTCGCTTCCGGTGCCGAGGTTGGCCGAGGCGATGTTGCCGATCGTGACGGTGACCTGGTTATCGCTGTTGACCTCGGGGCCGATCTGGAACCGGGCCCCGCCGCCGGAGGCGATCTGGAAGGTCTCGCTCTCGCCGGCGCCGGCCGTGGTGGCCGCCGTCTCGTCCATCTCGATCGTCATCTGCAGGTCCGGCCGGTTGACCGTCACGGTCAGGCCCTCGACCGTCACGCCCGTGAGGTTCGTCTGGCCGGTGGCGGAATCGACGCTGACGACCGGAGTGTCCGCACCGAAGTCACTGCTGGCGGCAGCCCCGCCAATGCCGTCCTCGGTGGCGAACGTGGCGCCGCTGCCAGGGCTGGCCGAGATGAACTGCTCGTCGCCGTACTCGGCCGACTCCATGTAGAGGTCCGCACCACTCACGCGGGCCGTGACGCCGGTCTGGTCGGAAACCTCGTTGATCATCGCGGCCATCTCGCTGGCGGTGTATGTGCCGGCCGCCTCGAAGTCGAGCGTGGCCGAGCCGAGATTGCCGGTGAAGACGACCTCGCCTGCGGCGGCGCTGACGGCCCCGTCATTCCCTTCGTCCAGCACCAACGTCGCCTTCTCGGCAATGTTGGCCGCATGGCCGTAGTCGATCACGACGTCGCGCTCGTCGCCCACGAAGTCGGCGTAGCCGACCTCGGCCGAATCGACCTTGTCGGTGTCGATGCCGCTGGTGCTCCATCCGCCGAGCGAGCCGTCGAGCAGCTTCTTGCCGTTAAACTGGGCGGTGGTGGCGATCCGGTCGATGCTGTCGATCGCCTCGTCGATCAGGAGCTGGTTGGCGTCGATTTCGTCCTGGGTCATTCCACCGGCGTTGGCGGCCTCGTCGACCAGGCCCTGGATGTCGAGCAGCAGGCCGTTGATCTCGTTGAGGTTGGCCTCGGCGGTGGAGATGAGGTTGACGGCGCGTTCGCTGTTGGAGATGGCCGCGTTCAGGGCGACCTTTTCGCTCCGCAGCCGTTCCGACGCGATCAGGCCCGCCGGATCGTCGCCGCCACGATTGATTCGGAGACCGGTACTGAGCCGTTCGAGGCTCCGCTCGACCTGCTGGTTCGCCATGGCCAGGTTTCGCTGAGCCGTCAGACTGACGACATTTGTGTTGATCCTACTCATCGACTGCACCTCCCTGTACGTACGGTCGTAGAGACCCGTTTCCTGGTTACGGTGTCGATCCTGTTCACGGGTACCGCACCCATGACCGGTCGATCGTGCCGGCCATCGGCCGGCTTCAGCCCATCCTTGGGGCCGAGAGCCATCGACCCGCGACCCAAGCCTTCGCCCACCGTCACCTGCCGTCGTGGGAGCACCGAACGATTCCCGGCTTCGGTGTCCTGCGTCGCCGCATTCACCTCCCTGACGCAGGCGTTGCCACTCCCTGCTATGGCCCGGAATCGGTCCCCGATTCCCTGATGCGAGCCGTTTCCTCTCCCCGGAAACGACAAGGGGGTTCATCGGACCGGAAACAGGGGAGCCTTAGGGAATTCGTCGCAGGCGAGTTATCGGACGGAAGGGCATGGGAGGGAAGGGCCGTCCGGGGGACGATCCGCAATCCATTGTGGCGCAGCGGGTTACGTCGATACCGCGGCCACCTTCAGGGCCAATTCACAGGTCGATGGGTCCGCAAGACCGGCAAAAATTTTTCCTATCTTACCTCATTGAATCAACAGTTCTAAGACATGCTGGGGTACCTGCTGGGCCAGCGCGATCGCCGCCCGCGTGGCGTCGACCAGCACCTGCTGGCGAACCATCGCGGCGCTTTCCTCGGCGTAGTCGGCGTCGACAAGCCGGCTCCGGGCCGAGGACACGCTCTCCCGCATCCGGGACAGGTTATCGATCGCCATGCCCAGGGTGTTGTTCTGGAACGAGCCGATGCGCGACCGCATGCCGGAGACCTGCTCCGAGGCCGTGTCGACCACGTCCATGATTTCTTCGAGACGGCCGGAGCTCAGGTCCAGCCCGCCTCCGCTGGCCAACTGGTCCAGGAACCCGACCCCCGAGAGGCCGAGGTTCCCGGTGCTCATGTCCGGGATGCCGATCGAGTCCTGTTGGTCCGGGCTCAGACGGGGACCGAGCTGGAACAGGGCTCCACCGGAGGTGATCTCGAAGGTGGTCTCGGCTCCCGGGCCGTTGTCGTTCCACGACGAGGTGAAATGGATGTCGGCGTCGACGCTGGACCGGGCGTAGTGGCACGCCAGCCCCTCGCCGGTGACCCGGGTCCCGTTGATGTCCACCTGGATGTCCTGGCCGACGTCCATGGTGGCCGGGTTGCCCGAGGCGTTCTCCAGAAGGAAGTCCCCGGGGTTGCCCTCGACGACCTCGGCGGTGAAGCTCACCTCGCTGCCGTAGTCGCAGGTCAGGATGCGGACGCCCTGGGACGGGTCGCCGGGGTCAACCAGCTCGGCATCGAGGCCGGTTTCCGCGGTGGTGCCGTTGACGACGTCCATGACGGCGGAGCTCGTCATACCGGCGGTGAGTTCCACCTCCGCCTCGCCCCGGGGACCGCTGAGCCGGACCGTGACGTCCGAGGCGACGGCGGCGTTCGCGAAGACCAATTCGGCGCGCTCGGCCCGGCGGTGCAGTTCGAGCTGGAACGGCAGGGCTCCGCCGGCGGCGGCTACCGGGGCCTTGTAGATCCGCAGGTCAGTGACGGCCGCGGGGTCCACCTGCCCGGTCTCGTAACGCAACGAACCGTCCAGAAGCTGTTGGCCGGCGAACCGCGAGGAGGAGACGACGTCGCCGATGGCCTCGACGGCCTTGTCGAGCTCCAACTGGCGGGCCTCGATCTCCGCCTCGGTCATGGCGGCGTCATTGGCGACCTCGAAGACGGCCTGGCGGATCTCGAGCAACAGGTCGGCGATGTTGCCCATCGCGCCTTCGGCGGTAGTCATCACGTTTTCGGCCCGCTGGGCGTTGCGGAGGGCACTTTCGATTCCCGTGAGTTCGCCGCGCAGGACGTCGGAGACGATGACGTCCTTGGGGGCGTCCTGGGCGCTGTTGATGCGGAGGCCGGTGCTCATGCGCTCCAGCGTGGCATTCAGACTTTCCATGTTACGGTTCATGTACAGGGTGCCCATCAGGCTGGCCATGTTGGTGTTGATCCGCGTCATCTCGTCTCCTTCACGCTGAAGCGATTCCCTCAGCCCGGGCTACCGCGCGCGGGG
>CAZGEE010000251.1:0-3817 GCA_964525035.1 uncultured Anaerolineales bacterium | reverse complement strand
CCGCGCGATGATCGCCCGAAGAACCCGGGCGTCGTAGTCGCCCTCGAGGCACCGCACACCGTGGTCCGGGGAAAGCCGCGCGAGCAACCCGCGGCACACCGCCAGGTCGTTGTTCCGCCGACCTCGGGGCACCACACTGTGCGGCAACAACGTGACGGCGTAACCCTCAGAGGCCAAGTCGGCGAGAAAGCCCGACGTCTCCCCGTAGTAATCGATACCCCGGTCCGCGCAGTAGGACGCGACGACTTCGCTGGGGCTGCACAGGACGAGCGGGGTCTCGCCCTCGGGCCGTTCAACGATCCGCTCCGCCTCGGCTTCGGCGTCGGGCGTCACGCGCATGGCGAACGCCGTGTCGGGAAGCACGCGATAACGCTCCAGCGGCAACGACGCCAGGTGCTCCCCGGTCCGCGGGCCGCGCCCCACGACGACCCGGCAGCGCGGCAGAACGGCCCGCGCCAGGGCCCGGTTGACCCGGTGCTCGAACGGGCCCAGCGCCTGGGAGAGCTTGGCCACCTTGCAGCCCAGGAGAATGGCCGGGAGGCACACGGCCACGTTGTAGACGAGCGTCGCGGCCCCGCGGCCGTCCACGAACGCGATGCCCGCCAGGTCCACGACGGCCGAGCACCCCAGAAGACTTCGGAAAACCGGCAGGGCCGACAGCACCCGCCGTCCGAGCCGGCACCGGGCGAGCGGCCAGAGCAGCAGCGCCAGCGGAAGATACAATCCCACCAGTTGCCAGGGCGGCGCGGGAACGATCCGAAGGTTGGCGAGGCGGTTCGCGCGGGCGTCCCGCTTGGGGTAGACCGACAGCAGGTCGAACGGCCTGGCGCCGCCGGCGCCGAGCTCGTCCAGGGCGGCATAGAGCATGCTCGTCCCGCCCTTGTTGCCTGTGAGGGTCACCCCGACGATACACAAAGGCCTCATGGCCATGTCATGCCTTCACGAGGACGGCCGTGGCGATATCCATCGTGTTCAGGTAGACGCACCGCGGTGGCGCGGAGGTCTCCCGCGACGGGGCGGCCCCGCCGAGGCCCAGCGTGCGCTTCAACTTCAGCGCCAGGAACGACACGCTGACCCATTTCCCGTCGTGCCGCCAGCGGGTCGGCCGAAAGCCGCACCGCCGGCCCAGCAGGTCCATCGACCTGCGCGAGTAGAATCCCACGTTGACCGGCGGGATCATCAGCGGCCAGTAGCGCCCGAGGAGGCGGCTCGCGAGCGATCGCACGTCCGGGACGGTCACCACGAGCAGACCCTCCGGCCCCAGCAGGTCACCGGCGCGGGACAGGGTTTTCAGCGGCTCGTGCGTGCAGGCCAGCACGTCCCAGAAGGTGATCACGTCGAACCGCTTGCCGCCGAAGTCCGCCTCCAGGAAGTCCCCGCAGGTCACGCGCAGCCCGAGGCGTCGCCCCCACGCGACCGCGTCCGGCGAGACGTCGATGCCTTCGGCCTCGTAATGCCGGGAGGCCGCCCGGACGAACAGCCCCTTGCCGCACCCCACGTCCAGGAGACGGCCCGACGGGCGCAACCGGCGCACCTGTGCGGCCCGCTTGTCGGCGTTCCGGCACACGGGCCAGTAGGCGGAACCGGGGGCAAGCCGGCCGTCCGGCCGGACCGGGACATGCTGCTGCGACGTGCTGAAAAACCGGCTGTCGTAGAGCCTGAGCAGCACGTCCGGATCCGGCGGCGGAAACGCAGCCTCGTAACCGCATCGCGGACACCGGCACAGGTCATACCGGGGCAGTTCCACGCCGTAATGCGAGGACGGCGCCATCGAGAAGTTCCGTCGCATCCCGACGTTGCCGCATGCCGGACACGTCCTGTTCGTGATCTCGCGTTTCAGCGCAACCCTCGCTTGCCGGCGACCCCGCGAGCCCCCTCCGCCCCCGGAACGGAGCTCAGGAAGGCTTGACCATGAGGTCGCGGTTCATCTCCATGTCGAACCACATCCCGAACAGCATCAGTTGCGAGGCGCTGACCGAACAGAAGACCCAGGCCAGGGCGTTGATGTCCGGAATGTCGCCCCGGGCGATCCAGACCCAGACGAGCCGAAGGAAAAGCAGCACCCCCGCCGCGCCCAGGAAACCGCCCACCAGGTAGAACAGGACCAGGGGGTGGAAATCGTGGATGACGTACTTCTCTTTCATGCGCCAGAGAAACCGCTTGAAGATGAGCCAGCTCATCGTGGGAACGACTTTCCAGAGGCGGATGCCGCTGTCTTCCCCGACGTCATACACGGGCCGGATCGGAACGTCCCCCACCCGAAACCGGTACACGTTCAACCGCACCAGCAGGTCGTTCGGATAGCCGTACCGGGAATACACCTCCTCCAGCTCGATCGTCCGCAGCGCCCTCAGGCTGATGGCCGTGTAGCCGGTCTGCGAGTCGGCCACGTGCCAGTACCCGCTGGCGATCTTCGTGAGCATGGACAGAAAGGCGTTGCCCAGGTAGCGGTACTTCGGAATCGCGTCCCAGGCCCCGCCGTAGAAGAGCCGGTTTCCCTTGGTATAGTCCGCTTCGCCCCGGGCGACCGGGCCGACGAGCAACGGCAGTTCCTCCGGGGCCATCTGCCCGTCTCCGGCCATGACCGCCGTGACGTCGATTTCCCTTGTTACGGCCTCGCGGTAGCCCGAGACGATCGCCGCCCCGACCCCGCGGTTCTCCGGGTGCTCGATCAGAACGATCTCGCATCGCTTCTCGGACTCGCGGATGCAGCCTCGCACCGCCTCCGCCGTGCCGTCGGTGCTGGCGTCGTCGACCACGATCACACAGTCCACCCACTCCGGCACGGTGCGGAGCACGCGCCCGACCTGGGTCTCCTCGTTGTAGCACGGAACCACGACGGAAACGCTCTTCTGTTCGAACACCGTGCGTCCTCCGGTCCGGGAAGCGGCGAGCCACCTGGTTTCGAATCACCTGTTCACGTGCCGGGGCATTCTAGTGCCCGCCGGAAGTCGATACAAGCGGGTTTCGCCGACGTGCTCGCGCCCGGGCGGCAAGCGGCCGCCCCCGCACGCGAACGCTCATTGCCGGTCGGAAGGCCGCCGCCCCCCGACCTGAGCCACCAGGAAAAACAGCCCGGCCATGGCGTAAAGCGACGCCCGCGTCACCAGCAGGAACGGGACGAAGTTCTGCGTGTGGCCCAACTGCCGGAGCAGGATGACCGCGACCCCTTCGCTGACGCCCAGTCCGGCGGGTGTCGGGGAGATGAACATCGACACGGCAACGACCGACATCAGCAGGGCCACCTGAAGCAGCGGGACCACCGGTCCGCCCTCGGCGGGAACCGTGGCGCCGATCAGCAGGTAGTTGGCTGCGACCACGATCATCCAGATCGCGAAGACCGCCGCGCCGAGCAGGAGCACCCAGTACCACCGGAGCAGACGCTCGTTGGCCTCGTAGAAGGGAGCCAGGACGGCCGCGGTGCGCTCTTCCCCCATCCGGAACCTCCGGGCGAACCGGAAACGACCCAGGGGACGGAGAAACCACCCCAGCCCGCGGACCACCCGCTCGGTCCAGCGCCGCCGGCTGAGCCCCGCGATCGCTGCGGCCAGGACCGCCAGCACCCCGCCCAGAATCAGGCCGTGATGCAGACGATCCTCCGGGGCCAGCACGAGCAGCGCGGCGCCCGTGCCCATCAGCACCGTGACCGTCGCCTCCAGGATGCGGTTCACCACCGTGACGCCGACGACCCTTGCCCCGCTCCGGGCCATCAGCGGGACGGCAAGCTCTCCCGCCCGGCCCGGCGTGGACATTCCCACGAGGTACAGCGTGCCGAACAGCCGAAGGGACTCCCGACGCGGCATCGGCACGCCCGCCA
>CAZGEE010000250.1:0-3841 GCA_964525035.1 uncultured Anaerolineales bacterium | reverse complement strand
TCACGCGCGCCGTGTAGCGCGGACAGCCCTCCGGGTCCCGGACCTCCACGGTGGTCAGCTCGGAGGTCGGGGTGCTCTCGGTTTCGTAATCGACCGGCGGGAGCGTAAGCCGGCTGCCCGTCAAGGCCGCCAGTTCCCTTGCCACGCCGATGTGGTTCAGGCAGTCGGGGCGGTTGCTTGTGACCTCGACGTCCAACAGGGCATCGCCCCCGGGACGCTCCTCCACCGCGTCGACATTCAGGCCGGACATGGTCAGGAGCCTGACGGCCTCGTCGCGCGGGCCCTTATAGTCCACGTACTCCAGGAGCCAGTTCCACGAAATGTTCATACGATGTCTCGCTTGCGGAGGCTGACGATCACGGCACCGAAGGCCGCAGAGGCCGGATTATAGGCCGTGATCCGGCCCTGTCAAGGTTCCCGGATCCCCTCCGCCTTGCTCAAACGACGCGGTGCGCTTATAGTGTTCGCGCAGTTTCTCTCCAAAAGTGTCGGAAGGTGGACAATCGGTTCGCGATGTCGGAGGAGCGGCGTGAACACATCGAAGCGATACGACGTACTGGTGGTCGGCGGAGGCGTGGCCGGCGTGGCCGCGGCATTGGAGGCCGCGCGCGGCGGCCTCTCGACGGCGCTGATCGAAAAAACGATCCAGTGGGGCGGGCTGGCCACCAGTGGGCTGGTCCCGATCTACATGCCGCTTTGCGACGGGCAGGGGCGGCAGGTGACCTTCGGCATCGCCGAGGAACTGCTGAAGTGCTCCATCCAATACGGGCCCGGGCGCGTCCCACGACGTTGGGCCGGGGATGCGGGAAACGAGGATGCTTCGGACGGAGACGCCACACCGCCTGACGTCGCCGCGCTTTACCCGGAGGCCGGCTCCGGCGCACGCTACCAGACGATATTCTCGCCCGCCGCGTTCGTCTTCGGCCTGGACGAGGTGCTCGAGACGTGCAAGGCTGACGTCTGGCTCGACACGCTTGCGTGTCGCCCCGTTATGAAGGGGCAGCGGATGATCGGCGTGGAGGTCGAGAACAAGAGCGGCCGGCTCGCTCTGGAGGCGGGCTGCGTCGTTGACGCCACCGGCGATGCGGACCTCGCCGCTCGGGCGGGCGCCCCGTGCAGGGAGTGTGGCAGCTATCCCTCGATGCTCTACCAGTACACCTCGCTGGAGCGGGCGCGCCAGGCCGTGGAAGCCGGCTCGGCCCGTCGGCTGGCCACCTGGCGCGGCGGCGGCGGAGCCAACGAGTTCGGACGCGGCTACGAAGGGACCGGCCCGGTGCGCTCGGGCGTCGATGGCAAGGACGTCAGCGCATTCGTCATGGAGAGTCGACGGATTGCCCGGCGGAAACTTGCCGAGGAGCAGGCCGAACGGGGACCCGACGGCCGGGAAAACATCTATCCCACGGCCCTGCCGAACATGGCGCAAATCCGCATGACGCGCGCCATCGAAGGGCAGGAGACCGTTCGGGAGGACGCCCGGAACCGGCGGTGCGCGAGCTCGGTCGGCCTGATCGCCGACAACCGGAAGGCCGGCGCCGTGTGGGAGGTGCCGTACGGCGCCCTGTTGCCGCGTGGTGTGGAGAACCTGCTCGTCGTGGGCCGCTGCGCTTCCGCCGAGGGGTACGCCTGGCAGGTGACCCGCCTGATCGGGCCGGCTGCCCTGACCGGCGAGGTCGCCGGTGTCGCCGCGCGGCTCGCCGCCGAGGCAGGGACCTCGCCGGATCACCTGGAAGCGGGCGACGTCCAGCACGCCCTGGAGGCGAAGGGTTTCCCCCTGCACGTCTGAACCACGTGAACGCCGCGGCACCGCTGACCGGTTCTATGCCGGTTCGATCAGCAGTTCGTCGAGTGATCGCTTCGGCACGTGATGCACGTCCGCTTCGTCGCGCCAGTACCGGATGCCGGTTTCCGGCGTGACCGGGTCGATCCTCACGGTCTCGGCCGGTACGCCGAGCGCGATGACGAGCAGAACCTTGAATCGCGGGTCGATCTTGAGGTCGCGTTGCAGGCCGTCGCGATCGACGGAGCCGATCATGCACCCGCCGAGGCCTTTCTCCGTCGCACCCAGGAGGATGCTCTGGGCGGCGATGCCGTGATCGCAGCCCACGGCGCCGGCCATTTGGGTGTCGTGGAGGACGATGACGTACGCGGTCGGCCGTTCTCCCTCGGCCGGGCCGGGCCAATCCTTCAGGTACCCCGCCCAGGCAAGGTGCGGAAAAATCGCGGCGTTGCGCTTTGCATCCGAGGAGAGGATGAACTTCAGGGGCTGGACGTTTCCGCCCGACGGCGAACACCGGGCCAGTTCGACGAGCTCCCGCAACGTGTCGTCGGGCACGGGACGGTCTTCGCGGAAACGTCGGTAGGAACGGTTTTTTAGGACCAGGTCTTTCAGCATTGCGTGGACCTCCTTTGAAAACGGTAGCGTAACACGCCAAGTTTCTTGGGGCAAGGGATGGGGCGGCATGCCCGCTTTGCACAACTGCTCCGAGGGCACCTTACAGAGCATATTACATACCGTCCTTGACGCAACCCGCGACCACACGGTGTTGATTCCCGGGCAGGGCCCTGTCATACTACACAGCAAGACTGCAGCGCTGGGGCAGGTCCCGAGGTGCCCCTTCCGTTTACCTGGCTCACAAGTGGTGTACGACGGCCGGAACAGGAAAGGTGCCCGTCGTCATCCGGCTTCAGGAGCGGATACACCAGGCGGGCCGAACCGCTGATCGCGCGAACAAGGGAGAAATGCATGCCGCAACCGGAAGAGAAGAGGTTCTTTGACACAACGGCCGAGCGGGTGGCGAAGAGCAAGGAGGTCATCGGCCAGGCGCTCGATCACTTCCCGCGGGAGAAGCTGGCCATCGCCTGGACGGGCGGGAAGGACAGCACGCTGGTGCTTTATCTTGTCCGCGAGGTGTGCCGCGAGCGCGGGGTGAAGCTGCCGATGGCGTTCTGCATCGACGAAGGCGACGTCTTCGACGAGGTCCGGGAGTTCCTCGACCGTTGGAGCCGGGAGTGGGGCGTGCACCTGAGGATGCTTCACAACGACGACGTCTCCGGCAAGGCCGAAGCCCTGGGCGCGCCGGTGCGCGTGGCCGACCTGAACGAACGCAACCGGAAGGAGGTCGCCCGGTTGGGCTTCGACGAGGAGGAATTCTTTTATGAGCCCGAGTCGCTGGTCGGCAACCACCTGATGAAGACCGCGACGCTGAATCTGTTCCTCGAGGAGCAGGGTATCGAGGCCTTCTTCGAGGGCATCCGCTGGGACGAACAGGGAGCCCGGGCGAACGAGACCTACTTCAGCCCGCGCGAGGCGACCGAGACGAGTCCGGCCCACGTGCGGGTCTGCCCGAGCCTCCACTTCAGGGAGATCGAGGTCTGGCATGCCCACCACGAGCTGGGGATTCCCTGCTGCGTTCTGTACGAGCAGGGATACCGCTCGCTGGGCGCCCGGGTTACGACGCGAAAAACCGGCAACGTGCCCGCCTGGCAGCAGGACCTCGAGAGCGCGCCGGAGCGCATCGGACGCCGGCAGGACAAGGAAGGCATGATGGAAGAACTGCGCCGGCTCGGCTACATGTGATCCCGCGGACCCGCGAACCGGGCGCGGCACCGCACGACGTCGGCGGAGTCGGTGACGCGACGTGAAAGGCAACACCTTCTCATGATCGAAGACCTCTCAGGCCGTCACGGGATCGTCGAGTTCCCCTGCGACGTGGAGCGCTTGGCCGGTGGCAACACGCTGATTACCGATGCCGGGGACGAAGCGGGCGATGGCAGCGAAATCGTCGAAGTGACGCCCGAGGGCCGGATCGCCTGGCGGTACGGGGGCGACCTGCGCTTCGCC
>CAZGEE010000249.1:0-3846 GCA_964525035.1 uncultured Anaerolineales bacterium | reverse complement strand
CGGACCACGTTGCGATCACGGTGACCGTCGATGGCCTCCCCGTCTTCGCAGGCGAACAGCGCCTCGAACGAGCTCAGCCCGCGGGCCTCGAAGAGCTCGCGGTACCGGGGCGAGATTGTGAAGTTCGTTCGGCTCACGGTTGATCCAGCGAATCGTCCTCGAGCAGGTGGCGGATCCACGGCTCACGGAGCAGCCGCCTGATGCGTCGCCGGGTGCGGCGCCGCACCCGTCCCGTGCGAATGGTTCGCCGCTCGCTCAGGTAGGCCGTCGCGTGCACCACGTGCATCACCAGTTCCCGCATCCGCCTCGGGGGGACCAGAACACCGCGGTATCCCCGCTCCAGGAGGCCGTGGTAGACCTCCTCCCCGGCCGTCCGCATCCGATTCGGGACGAATCCCAGCCCCTCGCGGCAAAGTACCTCCCGGCGATACAGCGCGCAGAAACTGCGCGCGTGCGGGGCCCGTGAACGAAGTTCCTCCGGCACCGGCCGGCCCAGGGCGCGGCGCGCCATCCGGCGGTAGCTCTTGCCGTCCACGGCGGCTTTCAGCAACCGCCATGCCGGGCTCGGGGCGTCGATCTTGTCGCACCCGACCACGGCGACGCGGTCGTCGGCCTGCATCGGCTCCCGCAAGGCCGACAGCCAGGCCTCGCCCCGAGCGATGGTATCGGTGTGGAGGGCCGGCAGCAACTCGCCGCGGGCCTCGGCCAGTCCCGCGTCCAGCGCCGTGGCATGGGCCAGGGCGCCCTCGGCCGGCACCTCCGCCGCCGGGCGCTCCACCAGCCGAATCCACGAGACGCCGCGAAGGTATTCCAGTGACGCCCCGTCGCCCGACCCGTTATCCACCACGAGCACTTCGTATGGAACCGTGGTAAATCGCCGAATGGCCCGCAGGCAGAGCCGCGCCAGCTCCGGCGTCTCGTAGTGTGGGATCACGATCGAGACCAGCCCCGCGGGCCGCACCCTACCCGCCGCGATGTTGTGCAAAGTCTCGGAGTCGATCATGACCCTTGGAATCCATCGCCGGCATCCCCGGGGCGGATGATAGTCGCCTCGTCCGGCTCACGGTAGGGGAATTCCGCCAGAAGGCCCCCGAACGCGTCGAACACCTGCTCCGGCGCGATCTCCATCATGCACCGCAGGTGGCCTTCCGGGCAACGAGGCTGCTGGCACGGACCGCAGGGAACACGGGCCTGGAGCTTGGTTTCCCTGGCGAACCACGTTTCGGTCCACTGGACGTGGGTCGGGCCGAAGATCGCCACCACGGGGACGTCGAACGCCGCCGCCACGTGCCGAAGCCCCGAGTCGTTGGTCACCATGGCGCGGGCCCGGCGGACCAGTGCCTTGACCACGGACAGCCCCGGGCGCGGCGCGGGGGGAATCGCGGCTGCGCCGCCGGAGCCCTCGACAATGGCCCGGGCCACCGGCAGCTCGTCCGGCGAGCAGAGAACGAGGCTCCGCAGCCCCTTCTCGTCCCGCGCCCGGCGCGCCACTTCGGCGAAGCGGTCCGGCGGCCAGCACTTCGCCATGCCGAACGCCGCCCCGGGCGCCAGGATCAGCGTCGAGGCCGGCTCCAGTTCCAGTGACCGGTACACCCCGTCGGCCGCGGCCTCGTCGGCCGGCGACGTGTGCAGCGTCATCTCGAGCGGCCGATCGGCCGCGCCGAGCAGGCGGGCCAACTCGAAGTAGTACGTGATCGCCGGCGTCGGCAGATAGTGCCCCGCCTGCCTGGGGGCCCGGAGGCGCCGCGAGAGGAGGAGCCCCCGACCGTCGCGCGCGTAGCCGACGCGCTCGCGCACTCCGCCCGCGAAAAAGAGCCACGCCGATCGGAACGAGTTCGTCAAAAGCACCCCGAGGTCGTATCGTTCCGACCGCAGCCGACGGACAAGCGGCCAACCCCGCAGGCCGGAGGAACCGCCCCAGTGGAGGACCTCATCGGCCTCCGGCGCCGGCTCGAGCACCGGCGCCACGTACGGGCGCACCAGCCAGGCCAGGTGCGCCTCCGGGTAGTGGTCCCGCAGCGCCGCGAGCGTCGGCGTGGCCATCACGGCGTCGCCGATCCAGTTGGGAACGCAAATGAGGATGCGCATGGCAGACGGCACGCGGCTTTCGCCCCGGCCGGGGTCACCCTTTCCTCTGAGACGCCATGAACAGGGTCAGGGCGACCAGTTGAACGAATATGGCCGCCAGCAGCCAGACCACGGCCTGGTCCCACCGGCCGCTGACGATGGGAACGATCACGAGAAACACGCCCGCGGCCTGCGCCACCATCGCCATGACGCGCGTCAGGTCGAAGCTCCCCTCGGCCTCGGAGCGCCGGCGGGACATGCGACGAACCTCCGTCAGGATTTCGCGAACCAGCCCCTCGGTGTCGCCGGACTGCTCGCCGGTCCCGCGGCGCACGGTCATCCCGCCCAACCGGCCGACCTCGGCGAGACAATTCCGGCAGAGCAGGTTGTTCTGCCACGGCCCCGCGGCGCCGGAGGCCAGGTCGCCCGGGTCGATGCCCGTGCCGCAGCGCGTGCACATCGGCCACGCCTCTTCCGGCGCACCTGCGCCGGCCGATCGTTCGTCCGCTTCCACCTCCAGGCCCTCGGTTCCAATTTCTGCATTCTCGGCCACCGCGGTCCCCCCAGGACTTTCCTCGATCGGCTCCACGTCACTGAAATCCCTCTCGCCCTGCGACTCGGCAAGCTCCCGCGTCTCCGCCGGAGAGCCCTCGAACCGCAGCTCCGTTTGCTGTTTTCGAGGAGCGGACTCCGGCGCCTTCTCCGCCGCGCCCGGCATCGGCGCGGCCTTGCCGGCACGGCCGGACGGCGCGGCCCCCTCTTTGCGGCCCCGCTCCCGCGCCTTTGTGTCCCCGCTTTCGGCCCGCGCGCGGTCGTGTCGGATCTTCTCGCGAGCCGCGTCGGCGGAGGTCGCCAGGATCTTCTCGGCGGCCTCGGCCAGGTTCCTCGCCTCGGCCAGGACGGGGAGGTCCGGTCGCGGCTTCTCCTCGCGACCGGGCGGGCGCGGCAGCTTGACCGAGGGAATGCCCGCGGCCAGCGCCGCCTCCACGTCGCGCCACGCGTCGCCCACGGCGAACGACCGCTCCAGGTCGATCTCCAGTTCTTCCCGCGCCCGGTAGAACAGGCCGGGTTTCGGCTTGCGGCAGTTGCAGTCCACGGCGTACCGCGCCACCTTGCCGTCCGGGAGGTGCGGGCAATAGAGCACGGCGTCGAGGTGCCCTCCCAGGGTCGCCACGTGCTCGATCATCTGCTCGTGAATCGCCTGAAGCTCTTCCTCGGTCAGCATCCCGCGCGCCACGGCCGACTGGTTGGTCACCACGATGACGGCGTACCCGGCCTCGTGGAGCCGGGCGAGCCCCGGTACCGTGTTCGGCAGGATACGGAGCTGCTCCGGCGAGGTCAGGAAGTCCACGTCCTCGATCAGCGTGCCGTCGCGGTCGACGAATACGGCCGCCTTGCTCATGGTGTCCTCCCCCGGTCCGCGCACGGTTCGTCGCCCGCGGGACCGTCAGGGCTGGAACAGTTCCTTCTCGATCAACTCGCACAACACGTGCAACAGGGTAATGTGCGTTTCCTGGATGCGCGGGGTCTCGTCCGACGGCACGGCGATGAGGCAGTCGGCCAATTCGGCGAGTTGCCCGCCGGTCTCTCCCGTCAGGGCGATGACGCGCGCGCCGTGGTCCCTCGCGGCCGCGGCCGCCTTACGCACGTTGACGGCGTTGCCGCTCGTGCTGATGGCCACAAGCACGTCGCCCTCGTCCACGTGGGCGGAGACCTGCCGCGCGAACACCTCCTCGAAATCGTAATCGTTCGCCACCGAGGTGATGATCGAGGAGTCGG
>CAZGEE010000248.1:973-3850 GCA_964525035.1 uncultured Anaerolineales bacterium | reverse complement strand
ACGAGCCCGTCTGGTACCGCTGCGCACGGTTCGTCCGCGTGCGCGTGAGGACCGCCGATCAGCCGCTCACGTTGCGGCGCCTCGGGTTCACCTTCACCTGCTACCCGTTCGAGCAGCGCGGCACGTTCGCCTCGGGCGATCCGCAACTGAAGGACATCTGGGACGTGGCCTGGCACACGGCCCTTTGCTGCGCCCACGAGACCTACGAGGATTGCCCGTTTTACGAGCAACTCCAGTACGTCTCCGACACGCGCCTCCAGATGCTGATCTCCTATTACGTCGCCGGGGACGACCAACCGGCCCGGGCGGCGATCCGCGCCTTCGACCTCTCACGCCTGCCGGAAGGGCAGATCCAGAGCCGGTACCCGTCGAACGTCGAGCAGATCATTCCCACGTTCAGCCTGCTCTACGTGCTGATGGTCGAGGATCATTACCGCTACTTCGGCGACGTGGAGTTTCTCGCGTCGGTCGCGGCCGGCATCGGCCCCATCATGCACTGGTTCGAGCGCCACATGAACGCCGACGGCCTGGTCGATCGCCTCCCATGGTGGGTGTTCGTGGACTGGTGCCCGCCGCACTTCGACCAGGGCGTCCCGCCCGAGGCCGCGACGGGACCCGCGACGACGGTCAACCTGATGGCCGTCGCCGCGCTCGAGAGTGCAGCGCGGCTCTTTCACGTCGTCGGCGACCACCATCACGCCGGCGTCTACGAGCGGCGCGCGGAGACCATGCGCGAGGCGATCCGCAAGGCCGCGTGGAACGAGCGCGAAGGGCTGTTCGTGGACGGCCCCGGCAGTTCAAACCTCAGCCGGCACAGCAACCTCTGGGCCCTCCTGACGGACACCGCGACGGCCGAACAGACCTCCCGGATCATGGACCGCCTGATGGACGACCCGGCGCTGATTCAGACCACGTACATCCACGATTACTACCTCTTCCAGGCGCTGCTCAAGGTCGGCGCGCGGGACCGTCTGGGCCAGGTGATCGACCGGTGGCGCCGAATGCTCGACAATGGGTTCTCGACGTTCCCCGAGAAACCGGACCCGGTGCGGAGCGATTGCCACGCTTGGTCGGCCTGGCCGATGTTCGAGTTCCAGCGGACCCTCCTGGGCATCCGCCCGGCGGCGCCGGGATTCGCCTCGGCGCGGATCGCGCCGGTTCCGTTCGGCGGCGTGACGGAGGCCCGGGGATCGGTGCCGACCTGCCGCGGGGACATCCAGGTCTCGTGGAAGGCCGAGGGCGACCGGTTCGGTCTCCAGGCGCAGGTGCCCGGCGGCGTGCCGACGACGGTCGAGCTTCCGGGAGGACTGCGCGAGGAGGTGCCCGAAGGTGGCCGACTCTCGCTCGGCGACGAGAAGTTGTCCGATGCGGCGGCAGGGTTTTGTTAAGCTGGGGATCCTGCGCGGAATGCGCAGGAAAAAATTGCGCAATCGCCACGGCCGGTCTCGTTTTTTCAGTCCGGGCTCAGTAGCCGTTTTCTTTTAAGCCCTTATTTGAAAAAGACTTGCGCCTTCGGTGGTTTCGCGCCCCTTTCTCAACTCCACGGGGACGCTTTCCGATACATACTTACGGATGAGCCAGGCGGGTGCACTCCCAGTACTGGTGAGCACGATTCGGCTCATCCGCGACTCGGAGCCCGAGTCGCGCACCCGGGGCGGTGAAGGGGGCGCGAGGGCCGCCTCGTGTCGAGGCGGTTGCGGCGGACCGTGGAACGGTCGCCGGGGTTCAGAATGTCGCCGAGTGAGGTGCTGAATGAAGATTGGTGGAACCAATGGCGTAAACGGAAATCGCCCGATCTACCCCTCGGGTCCGCAGGACCGTCGGCCGCAACAGGCGGGCAAGAACGTCCAGGGCGACCGCGTCGAGATCAGCGACGCGGCGTGGCTCCAGGGGGCCATCTCGCGCGTTCCGGAGGTCCGCCAGGAGAAAGTGACGCGGGCCCGGCAGATGATCGTCAGCGGAGAGATGGACACGCCGGAGCGCATGGCCGAGGCCGTCGACCGGATGCTGGCGGAGTTGATGGATTCGTACGGTGCCTTCGAGGAAGGGCCGTAAAGGAAACAGCGTCGAGACGCACCGCGCAGGACGTTTCGTTCTTTCTGGTGGGCCGGGTCTTTGCGAGGAGACCCGGCCCGGTTTTTTCGGTGCGCCCGGACGCGGCGGCGAACCCCGATGCCCCCGGGCCGGGTATCGCGAAACCCTCCGGGACGGGGCCGGTTTAATCCGGGCGAAGGGAGGCGCATCCGTTGGCACGAAAGAGGCCCGCTCCACTTAACCTGGCTCCGTCGTTGTGCCACCGCCGGTGGATGGATCGCACCGAGCAGGCGCTGGCCTATGACGGCGGAGACGTGAAGGCCTGGCAGCGCCGCCTGCGGCGGAAGCTTCGCCAGTTGCTCGGCGCGGTCCCCGACGAGCGCTGCCTCCTGCGGGTGCGCAGCCTGTGGAAACGGGACCACGAGCTCGGCACCATCGAGAAACTGGTCTTCACCAGCGAGCCGGGGGCCGACGTCCCGGCCTACCTGTGCCTGCCGCACCGCGCGGAGCCGCCCTACCCGTGCTTCATCTGCCTGCAGGGGCACAGCACGGGGATGCACAACTCGATCGCCGTCGCCCGCGGCGACGAGACCCAGCGGATCAAGGTGCGGGGGGATCGCGACTTTGCCCTCGGCTGCATGGCCCGCGGCGTGGCGGCCCTGTGCATCGAGCAACGCGCCTTCGGCCAGCGGCGCGAGACCGTCCAGGAGCACGTGGCCACGCATCCGTGCCACGACGCGACGATGCACGCCCTGATGCTCGGTCGCACCCTGCTGGGCGAGCGGGTCTGGGACGTCGACCGCGGCATCGACCTGCTGGCCGAGCGCGACGAGGTCGACATGA
>CAZGEE010000248.1:0-963 GCA_964525035.1 uncultured Anaerolineales bacterium | reverse complement strand
TGTTCTCCGCGGCGGTGCTGCCCCGGTTGCGGATCGCCATGCCGTCGTGCTACTTCTGCACCTTCCGCGACTCCGTCATGTCGATCTACCACTGCATGGACAACTACGTGCCGGGCCTGCTCCGCTATGCCGAGATGGCCGACATCATGGGCCTGTTCGCGCCGAAGCCGGTCGTCATCGTGGCGGGCAGGGACGACCCGATCTTCCCCATCGCGGGCGTCCGACGCGGTTTCCGCCAACTGAAACGCATCTACCGCGCCGCCGGCGCCGCCGACCGGTGCCACCTCGTGGTCGGCGACGGCGGACACCGGTTCTACGCCGAACCCGCCTGGGCCGAGGCCCTGCCGGAACTCCAGCGGCTTTCCTGAGAGAGTGAACACGCGGTGCGCCTGGATGTCGCACCGCCTCGGCCGATTCGATCCAAATGCGTGCCGGCCAACGCCTTGAACAAGTTGGCCTTCCCGGCGACGGCGAGCCATGGCCTGGGCTGGGGCGGGAGCGTCACTCCCCCGCGCGGGCGGCGGTCACTTCGAAGCGGCCCAGGTTGTTCAGGATACCGAGCATCTGCTGCATCTCGCCGTGGCTGACGGCCAGCGTGATCCGCCGGGCGTCGCGGAACGCCGGCGGCCGCGTGGCGTCGAGGTCGTACCATTTTTCCCCGACGCGAATCTGGGCCCACTCGTGCCCGGCGAGGACCTGGTCCTTGCCGAACAGGCCCTCGACGTACTGGAGCCCCGAGGCGATCCGGGCCGGGATGCCGACGGCCCGGCACATGGCGGCGGTGAGCACGGCGTGCTCGGTGCAGTCGCCCTGGCGTGTGCGCATGACCTCCGAGGCCGAGGCGTACCCGATCGACAGGGTCTTCCGCTGAATGTGCGTGTGCACCCAGTCGGCGATACGCCGGGCGGCCTCGGCGGCGTCGCGCGTCTCGCCGACGGCCTCGCGCGCCGCGGCCACGATCTC
>CAZGEE010000247.1:0-3860 GCA_964525035.1 uncultured Anaerolineales bacterium | reverse complement strand
CCGTCGGCCTGGCCGTGTTTTCGAGAACCGAGCGGACGAAACGCACCGTTTGAGCATCCGGCCCCAAGCCCGGTCCGAGGGCCAGCACATCGGCCGACTCGGCCGCGCGGAGCACCTCCACGGCCGCCCGCGCGGCGACCCCACCGCGAGCCGATTCCCGAAGCGGCATCGTGGTGCACGGAGGGGCCATGACGGCAACCTGGTCAAGGACCCGGTCCGGCACCGCCAGGCGCACCAGGCCGGCGCCGCCGGCCAGGGCCGCCCGCCCCGTGAGGGACACGGCCCCGGCCATTCCGCGCGACCCGCCGACCACGAGAACGGTGCCGAAGGTTCCCTTGTGCCCGGAAGCCGGCCGCTCCGGGAGCGACGGTAAGCTCGTAACCCGTTCCATAACGTTCCCGTCGAAACACCGGACGAATGGGGTCAGCTTTTCCCGGCCGATTTCATTGCTGCACGGCAGACGAGTGCCGCACTGTACGCGGCGCCGAAACCATTGTCAATGTTCACGACCATGACGCCGCTGGCGCAACTGTTGAGCATCGTCAGCAACGGGGCGAACCCACCGAGGTTCGCTCCGTACCCCACGCTGGTCGGCACAGCGATCACCGGCGCGTCGACCAGTCCCCCGACCACGCTCGGCAAGGCTCCTTCCATGCCGGCCACCGCGACTACGACCGTGGCTTCGCCCAGCTCCGCGCTGTGGGCCAGAAGGCGATGGATACCCGCGACGCCGGCGTCGTAAACCGCCCGGGTCGAACATCCAAGCACTTCGGCCGTCTCGCGGGCCTCTTCGGCCACGGGCTGGTCGCTGGTTCCGGCGGAGACGATCAGCACGAGCCCGGGCAGGCGCGGGCTCGCCTGCTCTCCCGGCACGATCACCGTCCGGGCCGTTTCATTGTGCCGCGCGTTGGTGAAGGCCTTGTCCAGCGCAGCTGCCGTCGCCGGTTCCGCCCGCGTCGCCAGGACCGTCTCCCCGCGGGATCGCAGCGATTGGGCGATCTCCACCACCTGTTCCGGCGTTTTGCCCGCGCAGAAAATCACCTCGGGAAATCCGCAGCGCAGAGACCGCTGATGGTCCACCTTGGCGAACTCCAGCTCTTCGAAAGGGAAGTGCGCGAGTCGTGCAGCAGCCTCGGTGGGCGAGACCTTCCCGTCCGCGATCTCCTGGAGGATCCCCTCCAACGCCGTCTTATCCAATGCTCTCCCCTTCCAAGCAGCGCGGATCGGACCAAGCGCACACCCGGCCCGAGCCGTACGCAACAGACGCTGCACGGTGCGGACACGCCATCCTATGATCGGTACTGAAAGGGCCGAAAGCAAGGAGAGAGTGCAACTGTCGTGCCAGCGCCGGCCGGGCGGATCCGGCGTGCTGCCATGCCGACCGCCTTCTGTCGCGTCTACCGGGCCATGCGATCCGGCCCGGGGTTACGCCTCGTCACCGGCGGAGCTGTCGAGCTCGCCAGAGGGGCGATGGCGCTCATCCATGAAGTCCAGGTTCTCCACGGGCGCAATGACGCTGCTTGCGATGTTCGACAAGTGGGCGGCGATCCGTTTCATGTGCCGGGCCATCATGCCATAGGACACCGCCTCGTCGCTGGAGAGGGAATCGTCCTGGTGCAGGAGCTTCTCGATCAGGTGATCGCACCGTTTGCCGGCCTGGCCGACACCTTTCTGGATTTCCCGGGCCAGATGCTCGTTGCTTTCGCGAAAGGCCTCGCGCGTCTGGTCGAACAGGCGCATCACCTCGCCCTCGATCTCCCGCAGCGGGTCGAGGTACGTGGGGGCACTGTTCTCGTGGCGAAACATTTTCCCGACCTCGAAGATGTTCTTGCAATAATCGCCGATCCGCTCGGCGTCCTTAACCACACTCATCAGGATAAGACACGCCACCACGTCCTTGCCGGGGTGGACCGTCAGGTGGCGGACCACCTCGCGCCGAATCGACCGTTCGAGTGCATTCACCTGGCGGTCGCGGCCGTAGAGCGGGTCCTGCACCACGTGCCAGTCGAGCTTGTGCCAGTAGGTGTCCGTGGCCTGCTTGAACATCCACGCGTCGTGGGTCAGCATCTGGTCGAACTGATCGAGCATCAGGGCGAGCGTATTCCGACCGCGCCAGGCGCGCAATATTTCCCTGAGCATGACTAGCCTCCTGCCCCCTTCGACAAGAAATGGTAAACCAGGATGCCGAGAAGAGGAATCCCAAAAAAGATAATCAGCAAAAACACGATCGCGTATCCCCTGGCCCCGGCGGCCTTGTGACCGAGCCACTTGGCCAGGTTAATGGGTATGAAACGCAACGGATAGAAGACGACAGCCCCCACCACGTTAAACAGAAGGTGTGTGCACGCCAGCGTCAGGCCGACTTTCGCCTCTTCCTGTGTGGTTGCTGCCGTCGCGAAAGCTGCCATGAGCGTCGTGAAGGTGGTTCCGATATTCGCCCCCAGGCAGTACGGGAAAATCTGGCGAAGCGTCAGCAGCCCCGCCGCGGTCAGGGGAACGACCAGGCTCGTGGTGACGCTGCTGGACTGCACGGCCGCCGTCAGGATGAGCCCCACGAGAAAGGCGATCCCGGCGTTCCGGAAGAGCACGCGGTCGAAGAACGACTCCACCCGGGCCAGGACCATGCTTCGGAGCACCTTGACCAAAAAGGTCAAGGCGGTAAACAACAGGGCGACCGCCACCACGGTCGCGACAGCGCCCGCGGCCGTCGGCGAAAGACCGAGAACGTCATCCAGGAACCAGAGCAGCCCTTCCCCGGGCCACTTGCAGGCCGTCTTGGCCACGTTGGGGGGGAGCGGAACAGGCCCGTCGCCCCCGCCGTGATAAACCAGGCCCGCCAGTTGTTCCGCCATCCCGCTCAGCAGATGCGTCGTTATCTCCAGCATAAAGAGAACCGTTACCGTCATCACGTTGAACAGGTCGTGCACCATGGCCGCGGACAGGGCTTTACTGAACTCGGCGCGCCGGTGGACGTAGCCCATGCAAACGATCAGGTTCGTCACGCTTGTGCCGATGTTGGCCCCCATGATGACCGGGACCGCGCTCTCAAGGTCCATGCCCACCGAGGCGACGAGACCCACCGTGAAGCTGGTCGTAAAACTGCTCGACTGAAACGTCGCCGTCACGAGAATACCGACGAGCAGCCCCAGGAAGGGGTTGTGGGCGTACTCGAAAAGCGTGTCGAGCCAATCCCTGTACTCGCCCACGCGCCGCACCACGACGACGTCGTCCTCCACGGAGGTGATCCGGACGCAACTGCCGGCCGGGATGAGCCGTCTCTCCGTCACGGCCCGAAGTGCATGGTCGCCAACGCCAACGTACCCGCCGTTGGGCCCCGTGTTCCGGATGGCCCCGGCGCGGCGGCCCACCAGATCCGGTCCACCCATCTCCGCCGGCGAAACGAGGTAGCGGGCGATCTCGGCGTCGGTGTCGGCCTCCATGGCCTCGCCCACGGGCAGGCAGTAATCCGGGTTCTCGCCCATCGTCTTGACGCCCTGGCCCATCATGTTGATGGCAGAAAGAAAGCAGTAGACGAGCAAAAGGACCCGCGCGGCGTTCCAGAGGGTGCCTCGCAGATTGCCGGGCCGGCGGATCAGCTCGGTCCAACGGCGAAAGGTCCCCTCGGGCGAAGGGGAATTCGGGGTCGGTGGAGACTCGCGGCGCTCCTCTCGGAACCGGCGAGCGTCGCCCATCGTGGTGTTCCTCGTGGCCCAGAAAGTTTACGGCAACTTCGGACAAACAGGAGGCGTATTCTAACGAGGCTCTAACGGAATGCAAACGTGGAATTCACGCGCGCCCTCAGGCAGGGTGCACGTCACGTTTGTAGGTAGCCCTCAGGCGGCCAGGGGCTTTTTGTTCCA
>CAZGEE010000246.1:2992-3868 GCA_964525035.1 uncultured Anaerolineales bacterium | reverse complement strand
GGGGGCGCCGCGGTGATCAAGCACCACCACAACGTGGGCGGGCTCCCGGAGGAGTTGGGCTTCGACCTGGTCGAGCCGTTGCGCGACCTGTTCAAGGACGAAGTTCGCGCGGTCGGGCAGGCCCTGGACCTGCCGCCTGAGCTGATCCGGCGGCACCCGTTTCCGGGACCCGGGCTGGCCGTCCGCATCGTCGGCGAGGTCACGGCCGAGCGGCTGGAGGTTTTGCGGCAGGCCGACCAGATCTTCATTGAGGAAATTCGCATCGCCGGGCTGTACGACCGGGTCGGACAGGCTTTCGCGGTTCTCCTGCCGATCCAGACGGTCGGCGTGATGGGGGACGCGAGAACCTATGAATCCGTCGTGGCCCTCCGCGCGGTCGAGACCACCGACTTCATGACGGCCGACTGGTATACCTTCCCGCACGAGGTGCTGGCGACCGTCGGCAACCGGATCATCAACGAGGTGCGCGGCGTGAATCGGGTGGTCTACGACGTGTCCTCCAAGCCGCCGGCCACGATCGAATGGGAATAGAATCCCAGGGCGAGGGCCGCTCCGGGCCGCGGAATTGGGATGCGCCGGCGCTCCGCGGGGCGCCGTCATGGACAGCCGGGGCGTGACAGGAGCGCGACGTGGATACGCCGACGCAGGTTCTGACCGGTGTGCTGGTCGGGGAAACGTTCTTCCGGCCGAAGCTCGGCCGCGCCGGCCCGGTCGTCTGCGGGATCGCCGCCCTGGTGCCGGACCTGGACTTCGCGGCGCGGCTCGTGACGGACGACCCGTTCTTTCTGCTTCGTCACCACCGGGGGCTGAGCCACTCCCTGCTGCTGGCCCCGGTGCTGGCCGAGTGGGGAAACCTTCTTTTCGAATAGCCCTGTC
>CAZGEE010000246.1:0-2982 GCA_964525035.1 uncultured Anaerolineales bacterium | reverse complement strand
CTCAAGACCTGCCGGGTGAACCGGAGGATATCCGCCCCGGTGCTGGCCGGTGTCATCGCGGCCGGGGTGTGGCTGATCAAAAGAAAACGCCCGCCCGGCTGGCTCTTCCTGGCGGCCCTGGCGGGAGTGCTCTGCCAGATCGTGCCGGACCTGCTGACCAGTTACGGCACGATGATCCTGGAACCGCTCAGCCACCGGCGATTCGCGCTCGACTGGATTTTCATTCTCGACCCGTACTTTACCGCCATCGTTCTGGTGACCCTCGTGGTGTCCTGGCGGCGGATGCGCCGGGACAAACCCTGGCGGGGGATTGCCCTTCGCGGCATGGCCGTGCTCGGACTCTACGTGCTGATGCTCGGGGCGTTTCACGACATGGCCATGGACCGCCTGCGGGAGGAACTGAAGGCACGCGGACTCGCCTCGGACGACGTCGACCGGGTGGCCTGCCTGCCGGTGCCGCTCGTCCCCGTGGCCTGGAACGCGGTCTATTCCTCGGCGGACGGTTCGGAGGTCGCGACCGGTGTCGTGTGGGTCCTGCGAAGCGAAGGCACCATCGGGTTCCACCGGGTCGGCAGTGTCGCGGACTCCGATGCGGTGCGGGCGTTCGCCGAGTCGCCTCGGGGGCGCATCTACCTGTGGTTCGCGCGGTTCCCCGTGGTTTCCGAGAAGGAGTCGGCCGACGGGCGCACGGTCGTCGAGGCCTACGACGAGAGGTTCCGAACCTGGCTGCCGCTGGTCGGTCGGACGGAACGCACGCCGTTCAGGGTTCGCGCCGTGGTCGGCGCCGACGGGAAAGTGGCATCGGTGGAACTCGAGGACTAGCGGCCGGGCGTTTGGATCCCACGAGGCGGAACATCGAGACGGCACCGCTATGCAGTGCCCCCCGAGGTGGCCCCCGGCATCCGTCCAGCACGCGGGCTGTCAGTCATCGGCGATCGGTTTATACGCGCTCTTCGGCGCACCGCACTCGGGGCACACCCAGTCCTCGGGAATGTCTTCGAAGACCGTCCCGGGTTCCACCCCGCCCTCCGGATCGCCTTCGACCGGGTCGTAGACGTGTCCGCACACCGAGCATTGCCACTTCTGCATGGCGGGTTCCCTCCCAAGGCGCCGCCGGGTCGTCCCTCGTCGCGAGGGTCAATCGATCCGCCGGTAGTTGCTCTTCAAGGCGCCGCACCGGGGACAGGTCCAGTCCCGGGGCAACGCCTCCAGCGGGGTCTGCTCCGGGATGCCCTCGTCCTCGTTGCCCGACTGCTCGTCGTACACATACCCGCATACTTGGCAGCACCAGACCGCCATGATACCCCTCCCTGGCAAGCAGGTATCCCCCGAGGCTATTATTGCCGTTTCGCGGCGGGATGCAAGCGGGGAGCCGGGATTTTGCCCCCCTGCGCATGAAAATGGAGCCACCTCGGGGACTCGAACCCCGAACCCCGGCTTTACGAAAGCCGTGCTCTACCAATTGAGCTAAGGTGGCTCCGTGCGGATACAACCCGCACAAACCGGAATTATAGCCCAACGCTCCGGCGATGCAAGGCGGAAGCCGTGGGGCGCCCGGGCGAAAGCGCGTCCGGCCCGCCTTCCCCGGAATCACGTTGACGGACGCGGTCGCCATGACCTATAGTCGTGGTGGCAATTCGCGGCGGTCGCGGCAAACGGGCGGCTTGCACCCTCATGGCCAAACCAGACAAAACGCAAACGCTGTTGAAACTCCGGGCGACCGAGGTGGTGTCCGGCGGGACCGCCACGCGCCGGGTGCGGGTCGGGCCGCACACGTTCTGGATCGCCCCGGGGCGCGAAGTGCCGACGGCCGACCTCGAAAGCGTGAAGATCCGCGAGCCGGCCACGGTGCTCGTTCATCGCAT
Source organism: uncultured Anaerolineales bacterium (assembly GCA_964525035.1). GTDB lineage: Bacteria > Planctomycetota > Phycisphaerae > FEN-1346 > JAACEH01 > CAZGEE01. Next base: position 1,117 of record CAZGEE010000246.1, on the reverse strand, counting down.
CGGCCACGACGCCCCCTATGAGTTCCAGGCGCGCGATCCCGAGGATGCACGACGCTTGCGAGCCTGCCTCGTTTATCACGCCCGGGCGACACGAGGCAGCGGGCCGGAACTTAATCACTGGACCGGCCTCATGGAAAGCCCGTACGATCGGCTCGACGTCGGGGACACCTCGTTGCCTTCCGCCCCCGGACCGGCCGTGGAACCGGAACCCAAGGCGGCGGGCCCGGGTATGCGGAGCGCGAGGTCGAAGGGCTTTGCGTGGGCCGCAGTAGCACTGATTGCCGTGGTGCTCGGCGGGCTCGGCCTGTGGCTTGCGACACGCGGCGAGCCGTCGGGTGGAAGTCCGGTGCCGGATGATGTGGCGACCGATGACGCCGTGGCCGAGGGCGATCGGGCCGTCGAGGCCAACCGTTTCGCCGAAGCGCTGGAGCACTACGAGCGTGCCCTGGCCCCTGCGAACCGCTCGGCGTCCCTGCATGCCAGGGCGGGGGCGTGCCTCATGGAGCTGGGCCGCTTCGACCGGGCCGCCCGGCACCTGGAGACGGCGGTTCGCTACAACGACCAGGGGGAAAGTGCCTATCCGCTCATGCTCGCAAACTGCTACCTGGAGTCGGGACGTCTGAACCAGGCCTTGCGAGCGCTCCGGGAGGCGCGGCGCCGGTTCCCCGACGATCTCGAGATCGATCACCTTCTGGCCCATGCCTACGAGATACACGGACGGCCCGACCTGGCCCTGAAACGAGCCGAGCACGTGTATCGGGAAGAACCGGATCACGTTCCCAACACCCGGCTCTATGCCTCGCTGCTGGACCGGACGGACCGTTCGGCGGAGGCGGCGGAAGCGTACCTGGCCGTGGGCGAGGCCGACCGCGGCGCCGAGGCGTTCGTCAAGGCGCTGGAAGCCGCCGGCGAAGCCGATGACCCGGCACTGGCGCGGCGCATTTTGGCCCGCGCGCGGAGTGTGTGTCCGGACGAGCCGACGTTCCAGGGCGACGACGCCGAAGTGCTGATCGCCCTGGGCCTCCTGGAGCCTCCTCCACCCCCGCCCCCGGAGCCGGAAGTGCCGGCGCCGGCGGCCGAACAGATTCCCGGGGAGCCGGGGCACACGGAGACCGGC
>CAZGEE010000245.1:0-3868 GCA_964525035.1 uncultured Anaerolineales bacterium | reverse complement strand
GCGAGGCCCCGTCGCGGTGCTGGGGACGTTGCTCGCGCTGGACGCCGTGGTGCTCTCGCTCGTCCTGCGCAGCGGGTTCCCCGCCGGGCCGGAGCCGGACCTGCGATTCAGCCAGGGCGGCGAAGTAACCACGCTCGACCCGGCGAAGATGACCGCGTTGAACGACGGCCGCATCGCCGCCGCGCTGTTCGAAGGACTGACCGTGGTGGACCCGGCCACGCAGAAGGCCCGGCCGGGGGTCGCCGAGCGATGGTCGGTCTCGGATGACGGGCGCACGTACACCTTCTTCCTGCGCCGGGACGCCCGGTGGAGCGACGGCAGCCCTCTCACGTCCGAGGATTTCGAGTACGCCTGGTGCCGGGTCCTCGACGCCCGAACCGCCGCGCAGTACAAGTACATGCTCTTTCCCATCGCCGGGGCCGAGGAGTACGCCCGAGCCACGTCCCGTCGCGAGAAGCTGTCCGATGTCCCTGAGGGTGTCGAAGCGGTGGAGGCTGCGCGCAAGGCGCTCGGCATCGAGAGCCCCGACCCCCACGTGCTCCGGGTCACGCTCGATCGGCCCACGCATTACTTCCTCGAGCTCGCAGCGTTCAGCACCTATCTGCCGGTGAAGCGCAGTTGCGTCGAGGCCCCTCACGATGGTGAAACTGAGGAGGACCCCCGCTGGGTATTCCCGGACCGGGTCGTCTCCAACGGACCCTACGTCCTGGACCAGTGGGTGTACAAATCCCGAATGCGGCTGGTGAAGAACCCCCACTATTGGAACCGGGAGAACGTGAGCCTGGATGTGATCGACGTCTACCCGATCGAGGAACCGAACACGTGCCTGGTGGCCTACGAGCGGGGCGAGCTCGACTTCATCACCACGATTCCGACGCTGGCCGCCGAGCGGCTTCTGGAACTGCACAACAGGGGCGAACGGCCGGACTTCTCCGCGGCCCCGAACCTGGGAACCTACTATTACAACTTCAACTGCACCCGGCCGCCGCTGGACGATGTCCGGGTTCGCAGGGCCCTCTCACTCGCGCTGGACAAACATGAGATCGTGCGGAAGGTGGGCCGGCTGGGACAACCCCTCGCCCGCAGACTGGTTCCCCCCGGCATCCCCGGCTACGAGGGCCCCGAAGGATTGGACCGGGACCCCGAACGGGCGCGGCGGCTCCTGGCCGAGGCGGGCTTTCCGGGCGGCGAGGGGTTTCCCCGACTGACCCTGCTCTACAACACGCAGGAGAGTCACAAGCACGTCGCCGAGCTGGCCCAGCAGTGCTGGCAAAAGGAACTCGGTGTCAGCATCGACCTGGCCAACGTCGAGTGGAAGGTGTTCCTCAGCCGGTGCAACGAGCTGGATTACGACATCGCCCGCGCCGGCTGGTACGGCGATTACGTCGACCCGAACACCTTCCTCGACCTCTTCGTCACCGGGGGCGGCAACAACGACACCGGGTGGTCCAATGCCGAGTACGATCGCCTGATCGGGACAGCGGCCGCGACGGTCGATCCGGACCGGCGCATGGACTTGTTACGACGGGCCGAAGCGCTTCTCGTGCAGCAGGAGACCCCGATTCTCCCGATTTACCATTATGTCGGGGCGGTGCTGCTTCGGCCTCACGTGAAAGGCTGGACGCCGAACCTCCGCAACGACATCCTCTTCCAGGACCTTGCCCTCCAGCCGCGGGAGGAGGGCCGGTGACGCGCTTCGTCGTCCGGCGCATCCTCTGGTTCGTGCCCACCTTGCTCGCCATTTACACCATCTCTTTTGTGCTGCTGCGCGCGGCCCCGGGATCTCCGTTCGTGGGCGAGCGGGACATGTCCCCCGAGATCCGCGAAGAGCGCGAACGCCAGTACTACCTCGACCGTCACTGGAGCGTCCAGTACGTCTACACCCTGCGCGACCTGGTTACCCTGCGCGGCCAGCTCTCGATGAAGTACGAGAACCGCAACGTCATCCACGACGTCCTGGCGCCGGCGTTCCCCATCTCGCTCGGCCTCGGCCTCTTCGCGCTGACGCTGTCGGTGATGGTCGGTGTGCTGGTGGGAACCTATGCGGCCGTTCGGCGGTACAGCTTCCTCGATCACGCGATGACGGGGTTCGCCGTGCTGGGCGTCTCGCTTCCGAGTTTCGTGATCGCCTCGGTGCTGATGATGATCTTCTCCTTCCGGCTGGCCCTGCTGCCGGCCGTCGGATGGGGCTCCTGGCATCAGCTTATTTTGCCCGGCTGCGCGCTGGCCGCGTTCCCCATGGCGTATGTTTCACGGCTGACGCGCAACGGGATGCTCGACGTCCTGCCCATGGACTACGTCCGCACCGCGCGGGCGAAGGGGCTCTCCGGCGGCGAGGTCATCTTCCGCCACAGCCTCAAGAACGCGTTTCTTCCGGTGCTGAGCTACCTCGGCCCGGCCGCGGCCGCGATCTTCACCGGGAGTTTCGTCATCGAGCGGATCTTCGCTATCCCCGGCGTGGGGCATCACTTCGTGCAGAGCGCCTTGAACCGGGACCATCCGCTCATCCTGGCTTCCGTGATGCTCTACGGTTCGCTGCTGCTGGTGATGAACCTTCTGGTGGACATCGGCTACGCGGTGCTCGACCCGAGGATCCGGTATGACTGAGCACGAGCCGACCATCCTCTCGCGCGGCGAGCCCCGCTCCGGCTCCGCCCAGAGCCCGCTGCGGCTGGCCCTGCGGCGGTTCCGCGCGAACCGCGCGGCGGTCGCCGGGCTGCTCATCCTGATCGTCATTACAGCGGGCTGCCTGGTCGGCGGGGGTACCAAGCGCGCCGCCTCGCCCGTGTCGAAGGAGGAAGAGCAGCGGGTCGGGCAGTCCCACCCCTGGCCGCCGTCGTGGCGCCACCCGTTCGGCACCGACACCAACGGCCGCGACCTCCTGTTCCGGACCCTCCAGGGCGGGGCCGTCAGCCTGCTTGTCGGCTTCATCGCCGCCGCCATCAGCGTGATGATCGGCACCCTCTACGGGGCCGTCTCCGGGCAGGCCGGCGGGGGCGTGGACCGGTGGATGATGCGCCTCGTGGATACCCTCTACGGCCTGCCGTACATCCTGCTGGTCATCCTCATCCTCGTCTACGCCGAGCGGCAGTTCTGGGTGCTCTTCGTGGCCATCGGCTGCGTGACGTGGCTGACCATGGCGCGCATCGTGCGCGGCGAGGTGCTTCGCCTCCGCGAGCAGGAATACGTCAGCGCGGCCCGGGCGCTCGGGGCCCGGCCGTTCCGCGTCCTGTGGCGCCACATTCTGCCGAACCTGGTGGGACCGGTCGTGGTCTGCGCCACGTTGACCGTACCCGTGGCCATCCTCCAGGAGACGTTTCTCAGTTTTCTCGGCCTGGGAGTCTCCGCGCCGCAGACCAGTTGGGGGGCCCTGGCCAGCGAGGCCGTCATGGCCGTGAACCCCGTGGTCAACTACTGGTGGCTGCTGGTATTTCCCTGCACGATGCTCGGCCTGACGCTCCTGAGCCTGAACTTCGTCGGCGACGGGCTTCGCGATGCCCTGGACCCGAAAATCCTGACCCGGGCTCGTTGAGCCGGGGGACGATTTGCGGGGCGGGGCACGATATCGCCTTGGTTTAGGGGCCGGCCGCTGATAAGATTTGGGGGCACCCGGTGAGGGTCGGCCCGACGGTTGTTTCCCGGAAGGGCCCTTCGGGAGGAGGACGGCATGCACAAGACGTGGCGTGCGAGTGACGTGGTCATGATCCTGCTCCTGGCGGCGCTGGGACTGGGGATGTTCCTCCGGATGGAACAGTCCGAGCGGAACTATCGCCGGCTGAGCAAGGGGATCGCCTCGCTCGAGGAGGCCGTCGAGAACCTGGGGCGACGGCCGCGACCGCAGCACGCCTCGCCCGCCGAGGCGGCGAGT